>CALJZV010000623.1 GCA_937983475.1 uncultured Verrucomicrobiales bacterium | reverse complement strand
TGACGCGCGGCGCGGGCGTCGGCGACAAGTCACCCACCGTTTCAGGTTCCTGGATCACCAGCGTGTGCGTTGGCCTGCTGGTGCTGGGAAGCTTGGTTTTCTCCATCGTTCACAGCTCGGCCATCACGCGCCCGCTGCCCCAATCGCCCGACCTCACGGTGAAGAAAATCGGCGATGCGCTGATGACCCGGTATGTCCTGCCCCTGGAAGTGATTGCCCTGCTGTTGACGGCCGCCTTGATAGGCGCGGTGATCATCGCCATGCAGGAGGACAAGACAAACAAATGAAACGCGAGGACAGAACATGGAGGATGAAGAGTGGAAAGGGCGTTCGCCGCCTGGGTTTCCATTCTCTGCCCTCCATCCTCCACTTGCTTGCGCAACAGCCATGATCCCCCTGCACTATTACCTCATTTTCTCCGCGCTGCTCTTCACTGTGGGACTGGTGGGCGCGCTGACCCGCCGGAATGCCATTTTGGTGCTGATCGGCATCGAGTTGATGCTCAACGCGGCCAACCTCAACTTCATCGCCTTCTGGCGGTACGGGCCCAATCCCGAGGCGCTGACGGGCGTGATGTTCGTCATCTTTTCCATCGCCATTGCCGCCGCCGAGGCCGCCGTGGGTCTGGCGCTCATCATCGCCATTTACAGGCATTACAAAACCGTCAATGTGGACAAAATCGACAGGCTGAACGGCTGAAATGGATTTTGCGATTCGACAACTCTGGCTGATTCCGCTGCTGCCGCTGATTGCGGCGGGCGTCACGGCGCTGGCCAAAAGGCAGCACCGGCGCTTTGCCGCCGGGATGGCCATCGGCGCCATGGGCCTGTCGCTGCTGCTTTCGTGCGCGGCGTTTCTCGGGACTTTGGGCGGCCCCGAAACTTCTGGAAATTTCCGGTCCACTTTCAATTTCCCCTGGCTTCAGTTTGGCGAGGCCACCTTGGCGCTGGGCTTTGTGCTTGACCCGCTGGCGGCGGTGATGCTGGTCATGGTGACATTTGTCGGACTGCTCATTTTCATCTACAGCACCGGCTACATGGCCCATGACGACAACTTCACCCGGTTCTTTTGTTTTCTCTCCCTGTTCGCGGCGGCGATGCTCGGCGTGGTGATTTCCAACAGCCTGCTGCTCCTGTTCATTTGCTGGGAACTGGTCGGCCTTGCCTCTTATTTGCTCATCGGTTTCTGGTTTCAAAAGCCCAGCGCGGCGGCGGCGGGCAAGAAGGCGTTCATCACCACGCGCATTGGCGACATCGGCTTTTTCATCGGCATGATCTGGCTCTATTCGGAGACCGGCACGCTCCTGTTTTACGACAACGGCAAGGGCTGCCTGGAAGCCTCTGCGCTGTCGAGCCTTCTCACCCAAACCGCCGTCGGCGGCATGGCGGTTTCCACCTTGATCAGCCTCTTCATTTTCTGCGGGGCCATGGGCAAGTCCGGCCAGGTGCCGCTGCACGTCTGGCTGCCCGACGCGATGGAAGGCCCCACGCCCGTCAGCGCGCTGATTCACGCGGCGACGATGGTGGCCGCGGGGGTGTTTCTGGTGGCGCGGGTCTTTCCGCTGATGGAGTTAAACCGGGTATTTGAAGTTGTGGGGGACGAAGCTATCGGCATGCCTTCAATCGCCCTCCAAGTCGTCACCTGGGTCGGCGCCATCACGGCCGTGTTCGCGGCACTGGTGGCCGTGGCGCAGAACGACATCAAACGCATCCTCGCCTATTCCACCGTGTCGCAACTTGGCTACATGATGATGGGCCTGGGCGTCGGTGGCATCGCGGTGGGCATGTTTCATTTGATCACACACGCGTTTTTCAAGGCGTTGCTCTTCCTGGGCGCGGGTTCGGTCATCCACGGCTGCCATGACGAGCAGGACATCCGCCGCATGGGCGGGTTGCGCAAATTCATGCCGCTGACCTTCGCCACCTACGCGGTGGGCATGATGGCGCTGGCGGGTGTACCGGTGTTCTTCTCCGGATTCTGGAGCAAGGATGAAATCCTCCATGCGGCGCACGGTTGGCCGGTGTCGCACGCGCCGTTTTACCTGGGAGTGTTCGGCGCGTTTCTCACGGCGTTCTACATGACGCGGCAGATGTGCCTGGTGTTCTTTGGAACAAACCGCAGCAGCTCCGAAGAAATGAAAGATCCCCATGAAAGCCCCGCTGTCATGACGGTGCCGCTGGTCATTCTGGCCGTGTTTGCGGTGCTATTGGGTTTCATCGGCACGCCGGCCTGGCCCTGGTTTGGTGCCTATCTGGAAAGCAAATCCGCTTCGTTGGACATCGCCAAACTATTTAAAGCCGGAACCCTCGGTCTCATGGCGTTGTCGGCAGTCGTGGTCGGCGCGGGCATTGCGCTCGGCTGGTTTATTTACTCAAAAGCATCGGTCCAACCCGCCGCGCAAACCGATCCTTTGGAGAAACTCCAGCCGCGCGCCTACGGCTGGTTGCGCGGCAAACTGTTCTTTGATGAATTGTACGCGGCCACGGTTGTGCGCCTTAATTCCAGCCTGGCGGCCTTCGCGAACTGGCTCGACCAAAAAGTCTGGGGCGGCACGGTGCGGCTTATTTCACTGATGACGACGGGCATCTCCCGGCTCAATAAAACCGTGGACGAGGACATGGTGAATCTCGGGTTCGACCATGGCTGCGACAGCCTGCGCGGCTCGGCGCGGTTCCTGTCCAAATTGCAGGACGGCCAGGTCCAGAAGTACCTGCGCGTCATCGGCATTGCGCTCGTGACGCTGTTGCTCCTGCTGCTGTGGGGAGGTGGCTC
>CALJZV010000622.1 GCA_937983475.1 uncultured Verrucomicrobiales bacterium | reverse complement strand
CCAAATAGCAACGCGTCGAGGCGCAGGTCTTTCGCTTCGGACAAATCAATTTGCGCGCCGATGAGTCGCGGAGTTTCGCGGGCGACTTGTTGGGAAATGCAGCTTTCGGCCACGCAAACCGCGAGCCCGCCTTCGCTGCAATCATGCGCGCTTTTTACCAAGCCGGACTGAATCAATCCAAGCAGCGTGGTGTGGAGCGTCTTTTCCTTCTCCAAATCGCAGCGCGGCGGTGTGCCGGTCTTTTTGCCGTGGATTTTCTGGAGATACATTGAGCCGCCGATGCCAAGGAGCGGATCGTTTAGGTCCGCAATGTCGCCGAGCAAAATAATCACATCACCCTCGTCCTTGAACCATTGCGTGGTGATGTGTTCCTTCTTTTCGATGATGCCGACCATCGCGACCGTGGGCGTCGGGTCAATCGGGCCGTTGGGGCTTTGATTGTAGAGCGAGCAGTTGCCGCCGGTGACCGGAGCGTTGAACGCCTTGCAAGCCTCCGCCAAACCGCGCACCGATTCCTTCAACTGGAAGAAAAGTTCCGGATTGTGCGGGTTGCCGAAATTCAAATTATCGGTGGAACCAAGCGGCACAGCGCCGGAGCAGGCGAGGTTTCGCGCTGCTTCCGCCACGGTGATTTTGCCGCCTTCGTATGGATCGAGATAGACATAGGCGCCATTGCAATCGACCGTCATCGCGATGTATTTCTCCCCGGTGAACTCGGAAACCTTGGCCTTCAATTCCTCAGAAAGCACCGGAAGCGAATCGCCCTTGATCCGAATCACTGCGGCGTCCGAGCCGGGGCAAACAATCGAGCCGTCGCGCACCATGTGGTCGTATTGGCGGTAAACCCAGTTCTTGGACGCAATGCTCGGCGTGCTGAGCAGTGCCTTTAGATTTTCCGTGGGATTGGTCGTGTCCGGAATTTCATTCAGCGTGAACGCGCGAACGGCTTTCAAATATTCCGGTTCTTTGGATTCGCGGAAATAAATCGGCGCTTCATCGGCCAGTTTCTTGGCCGGAATGTCCGCGATGACATGTCCATGATGTTTCACCACCATGCGGCCGGTGTCGGTGACATGGCCGATCTGCGCCCACGGCAAATCCCACTTGTCGAAAATGCGCTTCACCTCGTCCTCGCGCCCGGCCTTGACGATGATGAGCATGCGTTCCTGCGATTCGCTCAACATGATTTCGTAGGAACTCATGTTCGGCGCGCGCTGCGGCACCTTGTCCAATTCGATTTCGATGCCCGTTCCGGCGCGAGCTGCCGTTTCGCAAGTCGAGCAGGTTAATCCCGCCGCGCCCATGTCCTGAATGCCCGCAACCGCATCGGTGGCAAGCAATTCCAGGCAGGCTTCGCAAACGAGCTTTTCCATGAACGGATCGCCGACCTGCACCGCGCCGCGCTGTTGCTGCGCTGATTCATCGGTCAAATCCTGCGAGGCAAACGCCGCGCCCGCGAGGCCGTCGCGACCGGTCGCCGGCCCGACGTAAAACACCGGGTTGCCGATGCCCTTGGCTGCGCCGCGCGCGATTTGTTCATGGCGCAACACGCCGAGGCAGAAGGCGTTGACCAGCGGATTTCCTTCGTAGGATTTGTCGAAATACACTTCGCCCGCGATGGTTGGAATGCCGAAGCAATTGCCATAATGCGCGATACCAGCCACGACGCCCGAGAAAAGCCGGCGCACTTCCGGATTGGTCAATTCACCCACACGCAACGAGTTCACCGCGCAGACCGGCCGCGCGCCCATTGTGAAAATATCGCGCACAATCCCACCAACGCCGGTGGCCGCGCCCTGAAATGGTTCCACCGCGCTGGGGTGGTTGTGCGACTCAATTTTAAAAGCGATGCAAAGGCCGTCGCCGATGTCGATGATGCCGGCGTTTTCCTCCCCAGCGCCGACGAGAATGCGCGGCGACTTGGTGGGGAATGTTTTGAGCAGCGGCCGGGTGTTTTTGTAGGAGCAATGCTCGCTCCACATCACCGAGAAGATGCCCAACTCGGTGTAGCTCGGTTCGCGCCCGAGGATTTCCTTGATCTTGGCGTATTCCTCTTCGGTGAGGTTATGCTTCTTGACGAGTTCGGGAGTAATGGCTGTTTCGCTCATTTAGAAGGGAAAGAAAAACTCAGGATTGCAAAACAAGCAAGTCGAGTCCTGTAAAGCGATTGAAACCCTGGTCAAATGTCACCAGTTGGCTGTGTGATATGTCGGCAAAAGATGCGAGATAAGCATCTGCCCAGCGTTCCAGTCCGGATGCACTCAAATTTGCAAAACGTCGAAAAGTAGAATCCAGCCCGGGTGGTTCGTGCAGGAAAATCACCCGAGGGTCGCCCGACAAGGCATCGTAGATGCTCCATGCAGATTGCTGGCTCTGGACGAATTTTCCCATGATTCTTGAGTTTGTCAGATGCCGGAGCAGCGCCATCTGGGTGATGCGGCAGAGTGCGCAAGATGCGTCGGTTTGAGATGAAAACCAAACCTTGGCCTGTCCGTGATGCCGATGATCACCAAAGGCCAGCGCAAGCCACACATTGGCATCCAGCAGCTTAATCCCAGAGGCTGGCATCTAGTTGCTCAGGCGTAGGATTAATGATGCGGCTGCCGTCTCCGCGAATCAAAGGGAGTTCGATCCTTTTGGCTTCGAGCGTACCATGCCCTTTTTCCGACAAAATAGTAAGCAGGCCCTTGCCGCTTTGGGGCAATTTCTCTGGCTCTTTGGGCACGATTTTGCCCTGCTTAAACTCAACTTCGACGGTCAGATAGCTCATGGTTAAACTCTAAACATTTCCCGTATTTCCACAAGGATGTTGAAGAACGTCACGCAGCCTTCACTGCTGTGCGATTCTCCAACCACGCAACCAGGCTTTCAAAAATCAGTTTTCCGTCGGCGCAGCCAAGAACCGCCTCGCTGGCGCGTTCGGGATGCGGCATCAGCCCGGCAACATTCCGCGCCTCGTTGCAGACGCCGGCGATGTTGAAGACCGAGCCGTTCGGGTTGGCCTGGTCGGTGGCTTCGCCCAAGGCGTTGACGTATTGCCAGAGAATCTGCCGGTTGGCTTTTAATTTCTCCAAAGTCGGCTCATCGGCGAAGTAACAGCCTTCGCCGTGCGCGATGGGGACGCGCATCAGCTTGTCCGTCGGAATTTTGCTGGTGAACGGCGAATCGGCCGTGGCGGTCTTCAGGAAAACATTCTCGCAACGGAACTGAAGCGAGCGGTTGCGGATGAGCGCGCCGGGCAATAGACCTGCTTCGCAGAGAATCTGGAACCCGTTGCAGATGCCCAGCACCGGCCCGCCGTTGGCGGCAAACTGCTGCACCGCGCCCATGATCGGACTGAAGCGGGCAATGGCGCCGGTGCGGAGATAATCGCCGTAGCTGAAGCCGCCAGGAACCAGCACGGCGTCAAAGCCGGCAAGCGAATTGTCCTTGTGCCAGACCAGACGCGCGGACTGGCCGAGCACGTTCTTCACCACATGGACGCAGTCCTGGTCGCAATTGGAGCCGGGAAATTGGAGAACAGCAAAGTTCATTCGGATTTAAGAGTTTCGATTTACGATTGTCGCGCTCCAAAGATTGGCCGCGCGGGCTAACAAGTTCGCGCGTAAATCACAGATCGCAAATCGTAAATTTTAAAGGTCATTCAATTTCAAACTTGTAATCCTCAATGACCGGGTTGCTCAGGAGCTTGTGGCAGGCATCGTCAATCTGCTTGCGCCACAGTTCCTTGTCTCCGGCGGGCAGTTCGATTTCGAGGTATTTGCCGACATGCACCGCGCCGACTCCGGTGTAACCCATGTGTTCGAGGGCGTTCTGGACGGTTTTGCCCTGGGGGTCGAGGACCGCTTTCTTAGGAGTAATGATGATTTTGGCTTTCATGAATCACGTTGCTCTCGGCAACCGGCGTGATGTTTAAATCATCCTCAAAGAGAGGCGAGTTTTTTCTTGGTTTGAATTCGTCGCCATGATTTTTTACTTCAGGCTTGCCATAAAAAGAATGTTGCCGAAATCTTTGCCCCCTTATGGCAAAGAAAGCCCTGATTACGGGAATTACCGGCCAGGACGGTTCCTACCTGGCCGAACTGTTGTTGTCCAAAGGCTACGAAGTGCATGGCCTCATCCGGCGCGCCAGCACGTTCAACACCGGACGCCTGGAACCGATTTACTCCGACCCCCATGCCAGTCACACCCGGCTCTTCCTCCATTATGGTGATTTGAGCGACGCCAGTGCGCTGGCGCGGCTGCTGGCCAGCATTCAGCCCGATGAAATTTACAATCTCGCCGCGCAAAGCCATGTGCGCGTGAGCTTTGACTGTCCCGAATACACCACGGACATCACCGCCACCGGAGCCATCCGGCTCTTGGAAGCCATTCGCGAGGCGGGACTGAAACCCCGGTTTTACCAGGCATCCTCCAGCGAAATGTACGGCAAGGTCATGGCCGTGCCACAGACCGAGGAGACGCCCTTTTACCCTCGCAGCCCATACGGTTGCGCCAAGGTGTATGCCTACTGGATCACGGTGAATTATCGCGAGTCCTACGGCCTTTACGCGTGCAACGGGATTTTGTTCAACCACGAGTCGCCCCGGCGCGGCGAGACCTTTGTCACGCGCAAAATCACCCGCGCGGTGGCGCATATTTTGGCGGGCCTTCAGGAAAAGCTCTATTTGGGCAACCTCGACGCCAAGCGCGACTGGGGTTTTGCCAAGGAATACGTGGAGGCCATGTGGCTGATGCTCCAGCAGGACAAACCCGATGATTACGTGATCGCGACCAATGAAACCCACTCCGTGAGGGAATTTCTGGAAGTGGCGTTTGGTCACGTCGGCCTGGACTGGAAAAAGCATGTGGAAATTGACCCGCGCTATTACCGTCCGGCGGAGGTGGACCTGCTCATCGGCGACTACGCCAAGGCCAAACGCCAACTCGGTTGGGAGCCCAAGACCAAGTTTGAGGACCTGGTCAAACTGATGGTGGACGCGGATGTCAAGTTGCTCAAAGACCACCGCGAAGGCCGCATCAAAGTGGTGGGGTAACTGCGAGCGCAAGGACAACTGCCCGATTCTGCTTTTTCGGCCCCGATAAGGTCTTTACCTACAATTTTCACCTCTTATTTTCGGGGGAAAAATTGCTGGAAATTTCACTTGATTTTTCCCGGCGCGGGGATTCTGATAGCTTCAAACAAAAATCACGTAACAACCAATCTGGGCGAGGCAATCCTCTTGGTTTTTACCTAACAACACGAAGGAAAAAGCGGCATGAAATCATTCAGTCAACTCTGCGTAGGCGCGGCCCTTGTTTTTGCTGGATTCTCAGCAACTGGCTCTGTCCCAACGATTACGAGCTTGTCGTCATATTCACAACCAGTGAATGCAACTATTTCTATCCACGGCACCAACTTTGCATCCACGCCGCCGGACAACACCGTTTATTTCGGCGCGACCAAAGCCGAAGTGCTGACGGCCACGCCAACTAATTTGACGGTCAAGGTGCCTTCAGGGGCCACGTACGCCCCGGTGACCGTAAACGCCAACGGGTTGACCGCCTACTCACGCCGGGCTTTTGTGGTCACTTTTCCCACAATTGGCACCTTCACCAATTCCTCGATGGCACCTCGGGTCAATTATAACGTCGGCCCAAATCCGGTGGGCACTGAGTTGGGGGACCTCAATGGCGATGGCAAAATTGATGTCGTTGTGGCCAACTTCGGCGCTTCAAGCGTGTCGGTTTTCAAAAATCTCGGTTCACCGGGTAATTTCACCGCCGGCACTCTGTCCACCAACATTGATTGGCCCGTGGGCTTGAACCCCCGGTACCTGACCATCGGCGATGTGGATGGGGATGGCAAACTCGACCTCGCGGCGGCCAACCACTCCTCAGACACCATTTCCATTTACCGGAATATCAGCACCAACGATCAAAATATCATTTTTGCCGCAAAAGTGGACTTGGCGGCCGGAGTCCAGCCTTACAACGTGGCCATAGGCGACCTGGACGGCGATGGTCGATCGGACGTGGCAGTTGCCAACGCCACCTCAAGCACCGTTTCCATTTTCCGAAACACAGGCGAGGCAGGCATCATCAATACCAATTCGTTCGCCTCCAGAATGGATTTTTCCACTGGCGCGATGCCGGAACGGGTGGCCATTGGAGACATGGACGGCGACGGCCAACCCGATCTGGTTACGGCCAACGACACCGGTGCCAGCATCTCCATTTTGCGCAACATCAGTGTGCCTGGCATTCTGGCTTTCGCGGCAAAAGTGGATTTTGCGGCAGCTTCCCGCCCGCAAGGAGTGGTCATTGGCGATCTCGACAACGACGGAAAGCCCGACTTGGCTGTGGCAACTTACGGCGGCGGCTCCATCTCCGTGCTCAAAAACACCAGTGTTCCCGGGACGGTTTCCTTTGCCGCCCGGTTTGATTTATCCACGGGGGGCAGCACCCACGATGTCGCCATGGGAGATTTGGACGGGGACGGCAAATTGGATTTGGCCACTGTCAGCGAAATCAACAACTCGGCGTCGGTATTTCGAAATATCAGCACCAATGGAACCTTGGTGGCCGGCTCTTTTGCTCCTCGTTTGTCTTTCGGCACCGGAGGCAATCCCCACGGGATCAGCATTGGGGATATAGACAATGATGGAAGGCCGGATTTGGTTTTGGCCAACTACAGCAATGGCAACATTTCCCTGTTAAGAAACCTGGTTCCCGTCCCTGGACAACCAGTCATTACCTTCCAACCGCAAAACCAATCCGTGCTTTCCGGGCAAACCGCGCTATTTACCGTCTCTGCCACGGGCGAAACCCTCTCCTACCAATGGAAGAGAAATGGCAGCAATCTGCTGAACGATGGCACATATTCGGGTGTTGGCACGCCTACGCTGACTGTCAGCAATGTCGGGCCAAGCCATGCGGGCAATTTTACGGTGGAAATTTCCAATACCTTGGGAACAACCTTGAGTTCCAATGCGGTCTTGGCCATTGCAATCCCGCCGGCGATCACCAGCCAACCTTCCAGCCAGAACGTCATAGTAGGCCGCACGGCTTTGTTTAGCGTCGCCGCGAGTGGAACGGCCCCTCTCAGCTATCATTGGAGGAAAAACGGGGGTTCCATTTCCGACGGCGGCAATATCTCTGGGGCCGCTACAGCGATGCTTCAAATCAGCGGCGTCTCACAAGCCGACGAAGCCAACTATTCGGTGGTGGTTTCCAATGCGTGGGGAACCGCGCAAAGCTCGAATGCCGTCTTGGCGGCAGTTCAGCCTGTTTGCACATCTCCACCTTCAGGCTTGGTGGGCTGGTGGTCCGGGAACGGAACAACCGCCGATCATGCCGGAACCAACAATGGCACACTTTTCGGACACACTGCTTACGCCTCAGGAAAGGTGGGGCAAGGATTCGTTTTTGATGGGACTAGTGACGGCGTTCGCCTTGCAAATGCACCAAACCTGCAAACACAGGATTTTACAATTGAAACTTGGGTTCGAAGAAATAACACCAATCAAGTTTCATCAAGTATCGATGGCGGGCTTATTTTTGGCTACGGAACCGGAGGTTACGCATTTGGTTTGTTGAATAGCGGGACTATGTATTTGAGCAAAGTGGGATCGAGCCAAGTCAATTCGAGCGTTCAAATTACGGATACAAATTTTCACCACGTAGCTCTTACCAAATCCAACAGCACGATTATTTTCTATGTAAACGGGACTGCTTACCCTGCAAACAGTTATAATCCCGGGTTTACTTTTGGAACTTCACCTGCGATTGGAGCCCGTGGAGATACCCTTGGAAATAGTTTTTGGGGCTCAATTGATGAACTGAGTTTTTACAACCGCGCTTTGTCCGCTCCGGAAATCCAGTCCATTTACAACGCGGATCGGGAGGGCAAATGCTCCAATGAGCCCCCTATCATCACATCGCATCCCCAAAGCCAGTCCGTCACAACAGGAACCGACGTCAGCTTCACCGTTTCAGCGATAGGGTTGGGGACGCTTAGTTATCAATGGTATTTCAACGACGATGCGATTGTTGGCGCTACCAATACCAGCTTAAGCCGATCCAACGTCAGCACCAACGACGCAGGCAGCTACAAAGCAATAGTCAGCAATGCCGCTGGCTCAACAGTAAGTTCCAACGCCATGGTAGTCGTTTCTGAGCCAACATGCGCCAATGTATCTTCCGGTCTAGTTGCATGGTGGTCCGGGAACGGAACAACCGCCGATCATGCCGGAACCAACAATGGCACAC
>CALJZV010000621.1 GCA_937983475.1 uncultured Verrucomicrobiales bacterium | reverse complement strand
TCGATGTGGTTAGCTGGACGGGCGGCGGCAATGTTGATATGACAATTTCTTTTTATGATTGGGCCTGCTGAACCTCTGGCCTTCGGTGTAAATCTTTTATATGATGTCGCCTGGCCAGCAACAGCTGACTTAACCCGTAACACGTCAGGCTTGATGCCGTTATTGTTTTGTGCGTTTGCAATTGCGGACCGAAGCGTCTTGGCCACCATCCGAGCAGACTTTCGCGGGACCACAGCCAGAACTGCCTGTGCCTGTAAAGCTGGTAATCCCTGAATTTGGCGCACTACCTCCCTCATTTTTTGAGCGGACATGCGAACATTTTTTGAAATGGCTTGAACTTCCATAATATTATTTGGCTTCTGCTTTGGCTGTATGAGCGCCATGCTTCTTAAATGTTCGAGTCAAAGAGAATTCACCCAACCGGTGTCCGACCATGTTTTCAGTGACAAATACAGGATTGAATACTTTACCATTATGAACATTAAATGAGAGGCCGACAAAATCAGGAGTGATCATCGAACGTCTCGACCATGTTTTTATCGGTGCCTTAGATTTGGATTCTTTGGCCTTCTGAATTTTTTTAAGCAAATGAAGGTCTACAAAAGGACCTTTCTTGATTGAGCGTCCCATAAATTTTAACGTTGCTTCATGGCGCGTCCATCACGGCGCACCAAGATAAATCGGTTTGAATATTTTCGCTTATTGCGGGTTTTATACCCTTTAGTAATTACCCCCCACGGAGTTACCGGATGTCCGCCTCCCGAAGTCTTTCCCGCTCCCCCTCCCATCGGATGGTCAACTGGATTTTTTGCAACGGCACGAGAAAGAGGTCGGATGCCGCGATGACGACTCCTGCCAGCTTTTCCGAGTATAACATTTTCGTGTTCAGCGTTACCAACCTGACCGATAGTGGCATAGCACTCATCGTTTATTCTTCTAATTTCACCCGACGGTAAACGAATCTGAGCATACCCCTCATCCCTTGACATCAAAGTTGCGAACGAACCGGCCGTTCTAGCTAATTGTCCACCCCGTCCTGGAGTAATTTCCACATTATGGACCGACATACCAATTGGAACAGATTTAAGAGGCATTGCATTGCCAATTGAAGGAGCAGCATCTGGCCCACTAACCAACTTTACCCCTACCTCCAGCCCAACAGGGGCAATTATATAAGCTTTTTGACCATCTGCGTACTTTATGAGCGCAAGGCGAGCGCTTCTCAAAGGATCATATTCAATTGCAATAACCTCTGCCTCGACCCCGACCTTCTTTCTCTTAAAATCCACAATTCTGTGAAATTGTTTATGCCCTCCCCCGATTCCACGGCTGGTGACACGCCCATAAGAATTTCTCCCGCCAGTTTTTTTACGAATTAAAACTAGCTTTTTATCAGGCCGACTTTTCGTAACCTCGTCAAAAGAAGCTATGGTGATATAGCGCGTCGACGGCGTCAAAGGTCTGAATGTTTTAACTGGCATACTTTTGATAAAATCGACAACTTCGTAGTGCCATACCATCACTCCTGAGCCCTGTAGGGCAACCAGTTATCGACATGGCTAAGTTGGCTGTCAAATTGACTCTTTTCTTAAAGAGGAGCGCGGAATATATCAAATGATTTTTTCAGCGCAACGAATTTCTATGAATTTTTTAAAATTTCCTGCAATCTAAGTCATTTAACCCATTTAAATCGAATAAATCACGCTAAACTGATTTTATCTCCTTCTTTCAAAGTAACAATTGCCTTTTTCCAATCTGGTGCTTGACCCCTTGCTGGGCTGAATTGCCGGCGCATTTTTCCCCGGACATTCAGTGTGTTTACTCCAAGAACTTTTACCTTGAAAAGTTCTTCCACTGCCTTACGAATTTGAATTTTATTCGCCCTGCGATCGGCAACCACTGTGTACTGGTTTAATTTTTCCGACTGCCGTGTGCCCTTTTCTGTAAGACGAATAGTCTTGATAACTTCAAAAGCGTTCATGCGATTATTCCTTGCTTAAGCGTTGTTCAATTATTTCGAAGGCGCTTTTAGTTATTAAAAGTTTGTCCGGCCAAAGCACCTGATATGTGTTAAGCAAATTACTAGTGGTCACACGAACATTGGGAATATTACGAGAGGCCAAAACAAGATTTTTGTCCGGTTCGGAAGAAACGATCAAAGCCGAGCCTTTTAATTCCAATTTACTAAGAATGGAAACCACTTCTTTTGTTTTTGGAACACCCAATTTAAGATCGCTTACTATCACAATATCGCCTGATTTAATTCTTTCGCTCATTGCTTTACGCAAGGCCAATTGTTTTGTTTGGCGATTTACCTTTTTAGAAAATTCTCTCGGCTTCGGACCAAACACCACACCGCCGCCTCTCCAAAGTGGAGACTGAAATGACCCTGCACGGGCTCGCCCAGTTCCCTTTTGCCGCCAAGGCTTCTTACCGGTACCAGCCACTTCACCCATCGTCTTGGTGCATGCAGTACCAGATCTTTGGGAAGCCATGTAAGCTGTCACAACATCGTGAACAGCTTGGGTTCCCTTGCCATTTTCGATGACGGAAAATTTAATATCTAACTCTCCTGCGTTTTGTCCGGAAATTGTTTTAATGGAAAGTCTCATAATATCAGGATTGATATAGTTGATTTACTTATTTCTTCTTATCCTTGCCACCTGATGCTTTTTCAGCCACAGCTGCCGATTTGGCTTTTGACGCAGAGGCCGGTTCCTTGCGCAGCTTCGCAGCTTTAGAACCCTTGGGCAGTTTCTTGGATTCACGAATGATTACGTAGTCATTTTTGGACCCAGGAATCGCCCCTTTAATCAACAATAAGTTTTGTTCCTCGCGAACTTGAATCACCTCAAGATTTTGAGTGGTGCGTCGAACCTGACCCATGTGCCCAGGCATTTTCATGCCCCGCTGAACAGTTCCAGGAAACAAACGTTGACCTATAGCTCCTGGTCGGCGGCGCCAGCCCTTTGCACCATGCGACGCATCACCACCCCTAAAACCATGCCGCTTCATAACGCCCTCAAATCCTCGTCCCTTGGTGATTCCTATGGCGTCAATGAAATCTCCAACCGAAAAAATACTGGCACCCAATACATCACCGGGTTTAACATCCAGCGTAAAATCACGAAACTCCTTAATTCGCCTTACTGCAGCAGCATTATGCTTCTTTAAGTGCGCCAACAAAGGCTTGGCAACACGGTGCTCCTTTTGATCATCAAAGCCAAGTTGGACAGCATTGTAACCGTCACCCTCTGTCTTTTTGACTTGGATGACCCGATTCAGGCCAACAGCAACAACTGTGACTGGGGTGATTAGCCCCTTCGAGTCGTAAACTCGCGTTTGACCAAGTTTTTTTCCTAAAAGTCCGATTGGCATAAATCGTTATATTTTGATGGTGATGTCTACGCCAGCTGGCAGATTGAGCTTCTTCAACTCATCAACAGTTTTAGCCGTGGGCTCAATAATATCCAGAAGACGTTTATGGGTGCGCTGCTCGAACGTCTCCTGAGACTTTTTGTCCGCATGCGGAGAGCGTTGAACGGTAAAACGCTCAATTCTGGTGGGCAATGGGATAGGACCAGCCACTCGAGCACCAGTGCGCTTCACAGTTTCCACGATGTCCGTCGCCGATTGATCAATAACGCGATGATCGTAGGCCTTAAGTCTTATTCGAATACGTTGCTGAGGCATAAATAATCAAAGAACAATTAATGTTTAAGAACGTGCAGGTTTCTTTGCAGCAGTATCCACAATGGTGGCGGCAATGCTTGACGGCACAGGCTCGAAGCAAAGAGGTTCCATGGAATATGCTGCACGACCCTTTGAAAGGGAGCGAATCGCCGTTGCGTAGCCGAACATTTCAGCCAAGGGCACTTCGGAGTTTACAATGGTCTGCCCGGCCTTTGCGTCAATGCCTATTATTTTTCCGCGGCGCCGGTTCAAGTCACCTAAAATATCACCCTGATATTCGTCCGGTGTGGTTACTTCGACCTTCATAATCGGCTCTAGCAATAATGGATTTGCCTTTTTGGCAGCGTCTTTTAACGCAAAGATACCCGCCATCTTGAATGCCAATTCGTTTGAATCCACTTCGTGAAATGTCCCATCCACAATGGCTACCTTTACATCAACCATCTGATAGCCAGCCAAAACACCGTTATTGATGGCTTCGGTGACGCCATCAATGACAGCTGGAACGTATTCCTTAGGAATTGCACCGCCCACTATCTTATTTTCGATTTCAATCCCCTTCCCTCGCTCGTTTGGCTCAATTTTTATGACGGCGTGGCCGTATTGTCCTCTTCCACCGGACTGGCGGATAAATTTGCCCTCGCCATCCGCAGGCTTCGTAATGGTTTCTCGGTAGGCAATCTGCGGTGCTCCTGAACTGGCCTCCACCTTGAATTCACGCTTAAGCCGATCAATGATAATTTCCAAGTGAAGCTCACCCATCCCAGCAATAATAAGCTGACCGGTCTCTTCGTTTGTAAAACAGCGGAATGTCGGGTCCTCTTCAGCCAAACGTTGAAGTCCTTCCCCCAATTTTTCCCGGTCTGCCTTCGTTTTTGGCTCGACCGCCATTGAAATAACGGGTTCAGGAAAAGTCGGAGGCTCTAGCATCACATCAAAATCTTCATGGCATAAAGTATCGCCAGTAGTGATGTTTCGGAGACCAACCAGAGCAGCAATATCGCCAGAATATACACAATCAATGTCTTTACGCTCGCTGCCCTGAATCACCATAAGTCGGCTAACGCGCTCCCTCTTTCGTGTTCTTGGATTGTAAATAGTATCACCCTTTTTTAATTGGCCGGAATAAACCCGGAAGAATACCAATTTACCAGCGTAAGGGTCGGTCCAAAGTTTGAATGCTAATGAGCAGAACTTCGCATTGTCGTCTGGAGACACCTCCAATTTGTCTTCAGTCCCAGGGATATGCCCTTGAGCGGCCGGAATATCAACGGGCGACGGGAGATAATCAATGACCGCGTCGATGAGCGGCTGTACCCCTTTCTTTTTAAAAGCAGAGCCACAGAGCACCGGAATCAGCTCAATCCTACAGGTTAGACGGCGAATGGCTGCTTTCAAAGTGGCAGCATCAATTGGCTTTTCATCTAAAACCAGCTCCGCAATCTGGTCGTCTTTATTTGATACGGCATCAATCAATTCCACCAAAGCGGCCTTCGCTTTTTCTTTCAGGGCATCTGGAATTTCCTTGATCTCATAATTCAGGCCCTCCCCGCTGATATCACCGGACCCCCATACGATGGCCTTTTGATTGACCACATCAATCACGCCTTCAAACTGGTCCTCTGCACCGATGGGCAGATAAATCGGAAAAGCATAGGCATTGAGCTTCTTTCGCATGTCACTCAACGCATTCTCGAAGTTGGCCCCAGTACGGTCCATTTTATTGACGAATGCAATTCGAGGGACACGATATTTGGTGGCTTGACGCCAAACCGTTTCGGACTGGGGTTGCACGCCTGCCACGCCGCAGAACACCGCGACTGCCCCATCCAATACGCGCATGGAGCGCTCAACTTCCGCGGTAAAATCCACATGCCCTGGCGTGTCAATGATGTTGATGCGATGTGGCACGTTGTTAAACGCCTTATAAAGGCTGTCCTCTCCAGGCTTGGTAAGCTTTTGAGTCCAGAAACACGTCACAGCCGCCGAGGTAATCGTAATACCCCGCTCTTTCTCCTGCGCCATCCAGTCAGTCACTGTATTGCCGTCATCCACGTCACCGATCTTATGAATCAGGCCGGTATAAAACAGTATTCGCTCGGTGGTGGTCGTTTTGCCCGCATCGATGTGCGCTGCAATGCCGATATTTCGAGTGCGCTCCAGCGAATACTGCCGGTTCGGTGAATTTAATGATTTGTTTTCAGCTACTGCTTGCATGGCCAAAAATCGAGAATAAAAATGCCCCGAAGTCTGTATTCGGGGCAGGTTAAATTATTTGTTACCAGCGGAAATGGGCAAATGCCTTGTTTGCCTGTGCCATTTTATGAACTTCATCCCGCTTACGAATGGCGTTTCCCTGTCCTTGATACGCGTCAATTATTTCAGCGGCCAATGCTTCTTTCATGGGCACCCCCTTGCGCGCATCCGCAAATGTCACCATCCAGCGAACCGCCAACGAAGCCTGCCGATCCGCGTTCACTTCTACAGGAACCTGATATGTGGCACCACCAACCCGGCGGGCTTTCACTTCCAATCGGGGCTTGGCATTGTCCACAGCGCGCTGAAGAATTTCCAGCGGATTGCCCTGTGGATTTTTTTCGACGATTCGGTCAAAGGCACCGTAGACCACCCTTTCAGCAACGGACTTCTTGCCCGACTGCATAACGGTGTTTACCAAGCGCGCAACCAGCGGACTATGATATTTGCTGTCTTCCGAGACAGGTCTTTTCTCTGCTTGACGACGTCTAGCCATAAATCAAATTACTTCTTTTCTCCACCTTTGGCTGCCTTGGGCCGCTTAACGCCATACTTGGACCGGCTGACCCGGCGCTTTTCCACACCGGCAGCATCCAAGGTGCCTCGGACAATATGATAGCGCACACCCGGCAAATCTTTCACGCGTCCTCCCCGGACAAGCACAATAGAGTGCTCTTGTAAATTATGGCCCTCATCGGGAATGTAGGCGATGACTTCATAGCCGTTGGTCAAACGCACCTTGGCCACTTTCCGCATGGCCGAGTTCGGTTTTTTGGGCGTGCGCGTCATGACCTGAAGGCAGACTCCTCGGCGGAAAGGAGAATTTTCCAAAGCCGGCGCCTTGGATTTCACCTTCAATTTCTTTCGTCCTTTTCGGACCAGTTGATTAATTGTCGGCATTGCAATTAAATGCGTTTCAACCTCCGTTTGGGAGGCGGGAGCGCGGAATATAACAAAGGTTATTTGGGTTGCAACAAGTATTTCGACAAAATATTTGATTCTTCGATTTCCCTCAGCAAACCGTGGCAATAAGAATCCCCTGAAACACAGTGTAAATGAAAAAATCTTCTTGGCTGGCGTGAAAAGGAAAAGTCGAGCTACGTTCTGGACGTGAAAAATCAAAAATCTTTCGATTATGACGTAGCCGTGATTGGCGGCGGAAGCGGCGGCTATGCCGCAGCGAGAACCGCGGTTGCTTATGGGTTAAAAACCGGAGTCATCGAGGGCGGCGAGCATGTCGGGGGATTATGCATTTTGCGCGGGTGCATGCCAACCAAGGCGCTGCTCTATGCTTCCGATGTGCTTCATTTGGCGCAAAAGGCCAGCGTGTGGGGCCTGCGCACCAACCCCCGGTTTGATTTTCAAAAGGTCATGGCCCGCAAGGATGCGATGGTCAAGGACTTTGCCGATTTTCGGCATGGCCAACTTCAGCGCGGAAAGTTTCATTTCATTCGCGCCAAGGCGGGGTTCAAAGATTCTCACACCGTTCATTTATCCAATGGCAAAACGATCACAGCCCGTAATTTTGTCATCAGCACCGGATCCACCGTGGCACCCTCTCCTCTCTCGCACCTCAAGGATGTGGGCTGCCTGAACAGTGACTCGGCGTTATCTTTAAAACGGCTTCCAAAATCGCTCATTGTGCTGGGCGGCGGCCCGGTGGCCGTTGAATTCGCCCAGTTTTTCGCCCGTTTCGGCGTGAAGGTGACCCTCATTCAACGCGGCGAGCACATTCTGCGAGAATCCGACACAGACGCCGCATCGGCTGTGGAGGCCGTGTTTCGGCGCGAGGGAATGATTATTTACAGTTGTACCCAACTGGTGGACGCCTTCAAAGACGGTCGTTTAAAAGGCATTTCATTTCGTCAAAACAACCGCCTGATTCGCGTCAAGGCCGAGGAAATCCTGTTTGCCCTGGGACGGGTTCCCAACACGGCCAGTTTGGATCTGGAAAAAGCTGGCGTGGAAACCGATGCGGGCAGGATCATCACCAACCATCACATGCAAAGCTCTGCACCCCACATTTTCGCTGCAGGGGATTGCACCGGGCCTTATGAAATCGTGCATATCGGCATCCAGCAGGGCGAAACTGCCGCCCACAACATCGCGCACCCGAGGAAAATGCGGAGCATGGATTATCGACTGCTGACCAGCGTGGTGTTCACCGACCCGCAGGTAGCCAGCGTGGGCGTGACAGAAAAGGAAGCCTGCGCCAAGAGCATCCCTTATTTGGCCGCAAGCTACCCCTTTGCGGATCATGGAAAATCCCTCATCATGGACGCCAAGGACGGTTTTGTGCAACTACTCGCCAATCCTACCACTGGCGAAATCATCGGCGGATCGTGCGTCGGCCCTTCCGGAGGCGAATTGATCCACGAAATCATCGCCTCCATGCATAAACGCATGACGGTGCATGAGCTTGCCGCCATGCCGCATTATCATCCGACCCTGGCGGAAATCTGGACCTATCCCGCCGAAGAACTGGCGGGGGAAATTCCCCTGCGCAAACGGTGACTACCTTTTTTCCGAGACGACCTCTTCACCCCGGTGAACTTACGATTCTTCGTCTTCGGCCATTTCCGGGTGCTTTTCTCATTTGGTGCAGGCGCTGCTGCCGCTAACGATTAGTTGGTGCACTTCCAGTTCGGGCTGCATGCAAAGAGCCAGATAGGGCACCAAGGCCTCGGTGCGCGTTTTTTCGACGTCCCAGTGCCTACAGGTCAGGCACACGCCGATTTTGTCCCCGTTGAGCAGTTGCTCGGCTTTTTTAAGTTCCTGAGCATGTTGATAAACAGCCATGATCGCCTCCTTTTTACATCACCATCGCCTTGAAAACGAACGGTTCAATCGGGCGATGGATGAAATGGCGTGGGGGAAATTCTCCTAAAAGCAGGAAAATATGGCTGTGAGCCCCACAGATGGGTCTTATTTGACCAAAAGAAAAGCCCCGCGACTGCGGGGCTTGGGGCAAAGTGAAATGGAATAAATTAATTTAAAAGCTAAATGCGTAATTAGTGCGTCCAGCTTCGGTAACAGCCCACATGTTGATGTCTGGTCCAACGGTGCGCCAGAGTTTTACCAAGCGGACACTCCCATCGGCAAAGTTGTAATTGGAACCACCACCGGAACTGTGGCGCGATTGATGAAGTTCCTCGTAATCGTTTCCTTTGCCTTCTTCCAAGTCCATGTAAAAGTGAGTTGACACCGACTTTTTTTCGCCAAAGGCAACCGTATCGGAAGGCATTTTTATAAAGTTTTCAGGCATGGACCATCCTACGGAATTCCAATTGGTAAGATTAAAATCATTCCACCCATTAAAAATATAAGTGCGAGGCGCCAAGTCCGCCGGATCCACACTCTTGTCCCACGACTTCGGGTCATCTGGCCCATCGCTAGGGCAGCGAAGTATTTTGAAATCCCGATAACCATCTCGCAAGATGCCTGGCCACCTTGGATCCGGTGCGGTCACCGTCCCTCCAAGAGTGCGTGGAGGGAAGAATCCTTTGTTATCGCCCGCATACATGGCCAGCGAGAGACTTAATTGCTTAAGGTTGTTGACACAGGAAATTCGCTTTCCGGCTTCTTTGGCACGACTCAAGCTAGGAAGGAGCATTCCTGCTAGAATGGCGATGATAGCAATCACAACCAACAGTTCAATAAGCGTGAACCCGCCCGCTCGGGCCTTACCAATGTTCAACATTCGCACTAGTCTCATGGCATTCCTTTCTACTTTTTTCTTTGACTGCAAAAAACACTAACATTTCGTCGAATATTTTACCAAAAAATGGGTCACATATTTGTCAACAATTATGAGAAAGCAAACCGCATTCCTCATCACAGCAGCTTTGATGCTGGCCGTGGTTTACGTGATTAAATTCACAGACTGGTTTGAGGAAAAAAATATTCATATTCTTTACCGCCTGCATCGGTCAAAACCGTTTTTTGGGCTGGAAAACCGCCAGTATGAGCTGACTTCCGTCAAGGTTTACCGCTCCGACGAATTGTCCACCAACAAATATGCCCGCCCCTTATGGCACATCGTTGCCAGCACAAACGCCCAACCAGTCTCAGATTTTATGTACGGCCAAAAGCTTAAGGGTATGAAGCCGGCAGTGCCCGGGCTAGACCCCGAGCCATTGGAAAAAAACGTCACCTACCGCATCATCGTTGAAGCTGGCAAACTCAAGGGCGAAAAGGAGTTTGCCATCCGGTAGCGCACCACCAATACGTTCTCCAAAGCTGTCCAGGCGGAGGCAGCCTCGTTCGTTCCGCCACTGTAAAATCAGGTCATCCCCCATAGCCATTTCCCAGCCATCATGGTAAAGACAGGCAGTTCCCAGAATTTGGCTGCCTTATTTTGCCATGCCCTCACATCCTGATTTAAAATATTCCAGGCCCGTTACGGGCATCATTTTGTTGGTTACTGGAGCCTTGCTGCTCCTGTGGTTAATCTGGCCTCGCGCATCGGATTCCTTGCAAAAAAATGAAAGCTCCTCTGTAGAACGCACTGGCACCCAGTCCTCTCAGAAAAATTTCCAAAGCCGATCGACTTATCCGAAACAAGATTTGCACGGAAGTCCTTTTCGCCCCGGCGATGCCCGCGGGAATTACGAATACCTGTTCGACAAAGCGAAAAATGCCGACCGGTTTTTAATTTCCCGCAAGCTGCACCCCGATCACCTTCCCGAATCCGATGCCCCTGCCGGTCGCGACCTCTGGATACAGGATGAATCCGGCAACGAGCGTAAAGTGTCCGACAATGTCTATCGCGCCCGATTCTCGCCTGACGGCAACAAAATTGCCTACACCACCGCCGACGCCAAACTGCATGTCGAAGACTTGTCAGGAAACAAACTGGGCGAGTTGGAAGGCGCTTACGAACCAAACTGGCACCCGGACAGTTCGGGGATGGTGGTGGCCAAAGTGCCGCAGGGCCGCCCGGTGCATTACCCGGAATCCCTGCATATCAGCTACTACGATCTGCCAACCGGCAACTTGACCTTGCTCACCGATGGCCAGTGGGATGACGTGCGCCCGCATTTCCATCCTTCCGGCGACTGGGTGCTGTTTGTCAGCGGCGCGCGATCCGGGTTGGCGTCTTTTTGGAAAGTCCCCATTCAAGGGGGCGAGCCCGAGCAGATCACCAATCTGGGCCTGGAACAGGTCAACGAGCGCTTTGTTCCCACGCCATTTGATGGGACGATTGGGACCGAGCATCGTCACTGGTTCATCTACGATTTCAAACTGGGAGAGCGCGGCGAAACCTGGGGATTGGAATTTGACCCTCAAGGCGAATTCAAACAGGCGGTCAAATTCGGCGAAGGCATTGATCCGCAATTGACCGACAGCCGCACGGTCGTTTCGCTAAAGCCCGAGGGCCCCGTTGAATACCGGCTTCCCTGAGCAACAAACACTCAACAAAAACATACCCAAGAGGCATACATGAACCTGACGAAAACAAAAAAAAACTCCCTTGCAACACAGGGTCGCAGTAGAAAAGGCGGGATTCTGGCGGGTCTGCTGGCCTGCTCGCTTCTCGCAGCTCCATCGGCGCATGCGGTCAAATTCCGGCTGCCGCTCTCTTCGGACACCACCACGCACTATTACTACGACAACGATTCCACATCGGGCATCAAGGACTGGAATTGCGGCTCGGCGACCTATAATGGCCACCGGGGCACTGACTTTTCCGGCGGACCACGGGGTCGCGCGATTTTCGCCGGTGCCGTCGGCACATTGGATTACAAGATTGACGGCTTTGGCGACGGCTATATAGGCAACACCGATGGTGGCGGGGCGGGCAATTATGTCCGGCTGGCCCATGCCAGCGGCTACAAGTCCTATTACTTCCACATGAACAAAGGCTCCGTAACGACCAAGGCCATCGGTTCCAGCATCGCCTGCGGCGAACAAATTGGCGGAGTAGGCACCTCCGGCAATTCCTCGGGGTTGCATCTGCACTTTGAAGTGCGCCTCAACGGCACGGCGGACGATCCCTATTCCGGCCCCTGCGGCGGTCCGGTGAGCTGGTGGGTCAATCAAGGCTCCGGCAGCCCCAGCACGACCTGTGAAAACGCCGGAGTCACGGTGACGGTGGATAACAACACGTCGGGATTCAGCGCCTCGGCCAACTGGATTACGGCGACCTCGGCGACAGACAAATACGGCGCGGATTATCGATATCGCACCACGACTGCCACAAGCGACCAGGCCACCTGGACGGGCAACCTTTCCACAGGCGGCAACTACTCGGTGCAAGCCTGGTGGAGCCAGGGAGCCAACCGCTCCGCATCCGCGCCTTACATTGTTTACCATTCCGGCGGGAGCACCACCGTTAATCAAAACCAGCAGGCCAACGGCGGCAAATGGAACGCCTTGGGCACGTTCAACATGGCGGGGGGCAATAACGACGTGAAGCTCTCATGCTGGACCACCACCGGCTTTGTTGTCATCGGCGACGCCGTACGATGGGTCCCGCAATAAAACACCGGAAAAAGCATATCTAACTCTCGCAACCCGGAGGACTTCTCTCCGGGTTTTTCATTTTCTTGAAACCATGAGTATTCAGTCATCGGAGCCAAACCGGACGCCGTGTTTTCTGGCCTCGCCAACCAAATCGTCAACCTTTCTGACGTAAGCCTGGATGTCGCATTTGCGTTCCAGTCCGGCCGCGTTCATGTATCGCACCTTGCCAAACACGTCCCGTTCCTTCCACGGCCGGTCATGCAGCCCAAAAACCCAGAGCACATTGGCGTAGGAGTTCGGGTCGCGACCGTCCAGAAAGTAGGTGTTGTTCAGTGACAAGGTTGCGGCAAACGCCTCCTCCGGTGTGCGCGACCATTCCAAAATCTGTTTGCCCCAATACATGCGCATCGCGTTGTCCATTTAGCCGGTTTATTTCCTCTCCCGCATCGCCGCGTTCCAGTAGGCATCGTGCGTCCGCGCGGCCTCAAGCTCGGCTTTGGAATAAATATAAGGACGCTTGTCTTTCTGATGCCGGGCGAGCGTCTCCTTGGCCCAGCGGGGCAACGCGTCAAACTGGTCATAATTATCCGTGAATTCCACAAAGTTGCAGGCCAGTTCGCGCCGCACAATCAGCTCCTCCAGGAAGGCCGCGCGGTCATCCTTAAGTGACTTATCCGCCTGCCGCGCCTGCAAGGCCACATAGACCGGCGACACCTGGCCAAAATGCAGGTATTTGCTGATGTGCGAGACAAAATCGGTCTGCGGCTGATTGCGATGCTCGGCGCAGCCGTCCAGATGCTTCTTGAAAAAACCCTTCCACAACCGTCTGGCCTCACGGGTGCCCCCGCGAAAAAAACAGCTGACAGGAGGAACGGAGCGGTCAAGTTTCATTTTCCTCAGGACCCGATCAAGGTCATCCAAGTCCAAACTTTCCTCGGCCAACTTCAACGCCTTGTTCTCCAAGGGCGTCGTTCGAAGGTCTTCCAGAAAGCGATTCCATTCGCGATGAATTTTTGGCCGGATGGTCCGCGCGGCAAACTCCGCCTTGTCGCTGGCGACTTCTACGGGCACAACCACGTCCGCCTCGACCTGCACCACGTCGCACGGCGCCTTCTCCGCCACCTTGCGCCGCCATTGTTTTTGGTGGCGCAAATACCCGCGGTCACAGACAAGCAATGCCGCGCTTTTGGCAAAATGAAGCGCCACATCCGCCGGATGCCCGCGCCGGATGACAAAGGCAATCCCTCGCCGTCGCAACGCCTGTCCGGTTTCCCGCAATCCTTCCAACATAAAGCGGTAATGCCGCAAGTTGGCCTCTGGATAGTCATCCATCAGCCCGAAAACCACCAGCAACGGCAGCTTGCGCTGGTTGGCCTGTTGCACGGCAAACTCCAGCGCGGGATTGAATTCCGCCCGCTGGCTTTGCTGCATCCAGTAAACCACGCAATCCCCATCACGGTCTGGACGGTGGTTAAGCGGCTGAATCCGGTCGTCATCAATAACCGTGGTTCCCATGAATCAACCGTAACTGTTCTTTGCAAAAAATGAAGCCGGCCGCTGATTATCTTTGCAGAAAATGAAATTCCGCTTGCGGCAGGGCGGTTCTCGCGTAAGAGAAACATCCATGCTGATGTTGCGTGAAAAAATCCCGGCGGACTGGCTGCCCAAGGTGCTGTCGCACTTGCCGGATGTGCTGGTGGACCATGCCCATCTGGAGCGCAAGGCGGCCACCACGGCGCTGACCCTGGAGAAATACCGCGACCTGTTTCCCAAGGTGCGCGAACTCAACGCCATCGCCATCGAGGAATTGCAGCACTTCGAACTCGTGCTCGACTTGTTGAAGGCCCGGAACATTCCCTTCAGCCAACCGCATCCCAGCCCTTGGATTTCGGGCCTGATGCGATCGGTACGCAATGGCCAACGCCACCAGGTCATTGACCACTTGATCTGCTGTGCCCTGGTCGAGGGCCGAAGCTGCGAAAAATTCCAGATCCTCGCCCGGGAACTGGAAACTGTTGACCCTGAACTGGCGCGGTTTTACGCCGGCCTGGTGGAATCCGAAGGCAATCATTACGCCACTTATTTGCTGATGGCGCGGGACATTGATCATGAAGAAACCGATCGACGCCTCGACTTTTACCTCGATTTGGACGCCGAGCTCATCCGCGTATCCCATCCCCTGCCCCTGCTGCACTGATGCAGTTTATTTTCCTATCACCGGCAGAATCAGCCTTGAGGACAACCAACCGCCGTGATGAATGGTCTGCAATGCAGTCACACGCGTCGCATCCACATTCTGGTCGGCAGCCGTGTTATGGTTGACGTCATAGTTGGGAAAATCAGAGCTGGTGATGTCCAAGCGAATCCGGTGACCCGGCTGAAATTCATTGGCTGTGGGCCCCATCCTAATGACAAATTTCGCGGCTGTTCCCGGCTCCAGCAATCGAGACTTGTCCAACCCTTTGCGGTATCGCGCCCGCACCATGCCCGAAGCCACATCGCGTGAACTGCCATCGGGAGCCACATCAATCAACCGCGCGAAAAAATCGGTGTCTGGCGCACTGGATGCGGCATGGAGGACCACCTCCGGATAGCCGGTCACCTCAACGACCTCAGCAAGCGGTTCGGTCTGATACACAAGGATGTCCTGGCGCTTGGCATGCGGACGCTGATCCGCCGGAACGGTGAACATGGCTTCAGTCCACAACGTGGGAACCGGGTCACGCGGATCGTAAACAAAGCGGTCCAATCCGGCTCGCTTCGGCCTTGTGTTGCCGAGCGCTCCGTCGCCCGAGGGCGTGTTCGCATGGCCGCCGCTGGACAAATAAAGCGTTTGGGATTCGGCCCGGCGAGGCGGCCATTCCGGTTCATTTCGCCAGCGGTTCGCGCCCATGATGAAAATCCGGACCGGCGATTCATCCGCGACGCCATTGTCCTCCCCCTTCAGCCAATAATCGAACCAACGGATTTCCTCCTGCGCGGTGTCCAGCGCCGCGTCTGGCCCGAAATCAAACTTCCCAACCTTGCGAGCTCCCCGCCCCGAGTGGCTCCATGGACCGATAATCAACCGCTGGTTTTCCCGCGCAACTTTGGTGAAGCCGTGCTTTCGCGTCGCCTGGTGCATGTCAATGGAGCCATTGCAGTGGTCATACCAGCCGATGATGTCCAGGTTGGGCACGGCGATGTCGCGGCATCCCTTGTCCAGTTGCCACGGGTCCAGTTGCGCATTCTTCATCCAGAATTTCACGGCATCCGCCTCGCTGCCAAACAGCCAGTCGGGCAGATCCATCCGGGGAAACAAGTTCAACAACCGTTCTCCCTCGCCATTTTTCCATGAGGTTTTCGGGTCACCGGAAAGATGCGGGGCGTCAGTTCCAGCCTTGCGATGCAAATTGGGAGAAATCGTGTAATACCACCACGCCAGACGCCGCCCCGGGCGCAACTTCCACGGCCCTTCGAGGTCGGTATAACGCGCGGGAACCGAACTGGCCGACATGGCCACCAGCGAAGGCGGACGCAGCGAGGCCAGCCGCCATTGGAGAAAGGAATCATAGGACGCGCCAAAGGTGCCGACCTTTCCCGTGGAGCCCGGCAATTTCGCCGCCCATTCCACGGTGTCATAGCCGTCCACAGCGTCGCGCGTTTCAAACCGCACGAAGGATTCGAACTGGCCATCAGAAGCGTGGCGGCCCCGAGCATCCTGAGTCACCACGATGTAGCCCGCCCTGGCGTAGCGTTCAAGCTTGCCTCCCTGCATTTTTCCATAAGGTGTGCGATGCACCAGCACCGGATATGGCCCGCCCTCGGCCGGCCGGCAGATATTGGCCCGCAAAATGGTTCCATCCCGCATGGGCACGGGAACATCCTTTTCGCACA
>CALJZV010000620.1 GCA_937983475.1 uncultured Verrucomicrobiales bacterium | reverse complement strand
ATTGACCGATCATACATGGAATTGGGAAAGAAGTCCGGTTGCGAATTTGTCCTGTTTACCGGTTATCGGGGAGAAAAATCGATGTCCCCCTCTACCTTGCTGGATGCTCATCAAAGGGGTGTTGCGTCGTTCGCTTATTGGGACATAGATGCAGTGCAGAATCATCCGACCACATGGCTATGGCTGCGGCAAACCGGAAACATGGAGGCACAGAGAAGTTTCCTAACAAATCCGGCTTTGCTAAGGAGACAATTGACTCCCCTGCTGATGATTAACGGAATCGATGTGAAAGTTGGACTTGTGGATGCCGTTTATTCAGGGGGATAGAATGCGGTATCCGGCAGTCCAAGCGTTTCATTTAATCCAAGACTCTATGGCCGCACCTGTAGCCGGAACAGATACGGCGCGCCGTTGGTGTAGGCGGGAACCGTCAAGGTTGTGTTGGTGCCCAAAGCTGACACCCAAGGGGAAACGCCCTGCCAGGTTGCCGCGTTGGGGCTGAATTGAACCTGATAGGCGCGATTGGAGACCGATTGCCAGCCCAGCAGCAAACGACCGTCCGGCAGCAGTTGCGGCATGTCGAACCGCAGGCGCGACAGGGCATTGGTCGGGTTGGTTCCCGCAATGAATTCACCGTAGTCGGTCATGCCGTCGTTGTCGGTGTCGGTGGCGGCGGTTCGCGCCGGAGAAACCTCTCCGAAGAAGGCCAGTTCCCATTCATCGGAAATGCCGTTGGCGTTGGCATCGGCAAAGGTGTAATTGCCATGAAATAACAACAGGCCCGGGGTGTTGAGCACGTTGGTTTGCGGGGACGGTGTCTGGTAATAAGTCACGGGCTGAAACGTGACGGCATATTGTCCGGTGGGGGCATTGGTGATGAGGGTGTTCCATCCGGAACCGATCCGGGAAACCGGGCCAGACAATTCGAAGCGGGCCTGAGCGAGGTTGTTGGTAATTTGGACGGTGCCGAAAATGGGGTTGCTGACCGTGATGGACACGTCATCAATGAGCCATCCTGGACGGCTCGCGGCCTCCAAAGAAAACAAGCCGTAATAAAACCCGATCCGGACCACACGGCCCGCATAGGCGCTCAAGTCCACAGTCCTTTCCTCCCAGCCAAATGAAAAGTCCGTCACATCGGCCACATGCACCCAGCCATTGCCGTTATTGGTCGAAATGTAAACCTGTCCGAACTCGTAAATGTCCAGTTCGGATTGCAGGGTAAAATCGTAGCTGTGCCAGAAGCGGAGGGTGGCTTGATTGCCGCCCGCCAGTGAAACGGCCGGGCTGATGAGGCTGGTGTCGCCAAGATCAATGGCGGCGCCGTCGAGGTTGCTGCCCCAGGCGTTGGTCGGGGAATGCGCCTGAGATTCCAATCCATTGTTGGGCCTTCCCAGTCGCCAGGTGGTGGTGCCGGTTTCGCCATCCAGCACAATCCAGTTTGTTGCGGAGTTTTCGAGTGACTCAACCCACGGGGCGGAAAACGGCTTCAGGGTGCGGAAGGAATAAAAGCTGCCGGCGTTGTTGTCGGTCGTTGTATTTCCTGCGGCGTCCCGGCTGGTGACCTGGAGAAAATAAACGCGGTCGGGTTGAAGGCCGGAAATGGTGACGGCATGTGTTGTGGAAAAGCTGCTGCGATAGGTGGTCCGCCCCAGGAATGTGGATTCGCCAAACTGCACGAGCGCATCACAGGGCTTGGAGGTGTTCCAGTAGATGACGGCTTCCTCGTATTCAGGCTCAATGAGGACACCGGTGATTTGTGGTGGAACGGTGTCCACTTCGGCCACAGCGCGAACAATGCCGCCCGCAGAGGCGTCCATATAATCTGCCCACACCGAGTCGCCGTGCTGAACCCGCAGTTCGCCTGCCTTGAAGGTGTTGGTCGAGCCAACCAGTGTGAGGTATCCTCGAAACAATCCGGGCCGGGGTGTTTCATCAAGCGTGATGCTTTGGCCCGATGGAGCAGAGTCGCTGTAAAAAGTGACGCTGGTCTGGCCGGTGCCGGCGAGGTCGGAGTCGGCCACTTCCACAATAACCTGCGAGGGAATTGTGTAAGCGGAGTTGTCTAGGGCAATGGTGCCCAGTCCATTGACGCCCGGCGCCAGGAAACTCAGGATGTTGCGAAGTAAATTGGCACGGTTGTTCGGCGGTGCGCCGGAGGCGGGCACGGCGTCCAGCGGAAAAGGCAAAAACACCGCGCGTCCAGTGCTGTCCTGGCCGATCCTTGGAAACCGGACTCCGGCAATGTCGCCGGTCGCGCTTTCAAACAGGATGGGCGCGGCGTTGGTGCGGATGCTGATGGTGTCGGCGACGTTCGGATCAATGCCCAGCAGTTCGAGAAAAAAATTGTCGTATTGCGAATAATCCAAAGGCACTTCAATGCCGCTGGTGGTTGGATCGTGGTCCACGCCCTCCACAATCGGAACGCCCGGGTCTTCAATAAATGAAACGACTTGCAGCACGTTTGAGCGAAATGAAAGCGCGCTTTGGTTTGTGCCCATGCGGCTTAACAGTTCCATCGAAGAAATGAAGAAACTTCCCCCCTCATTGAAGTAGGTTTCTATCGCGTTGCGCTGGGCCGACGACAAACTGGCATCGCTGAAAAGGCTGTCGTTGATTCGCCACAGGACAACGCGAAAGGGCCTCAAATCGCTTGTGCTCGGCGAGCCTCGCTGTGGCACATCCCAAACTTCATAGCTCACGCCCGTTTGGTCCAAAGCATCTGTGTAAGCGGTTCGGGGAATGATCGGGCTGGGATCGTCTTGCACCGGCACATAGGCATCCACCAGCAAAACGGTGGCGGCGGGCAAGGCGACAAAAGTAAAGTAATTGCCGTTGTTGTTGTTAGTGCTGGCGTTGCCGGCCTCGTCGGATGAGCGGACAAAAAATTGGTAGGTCACTCCCGAGACCAGATTGTCGAGAATCACTTCGCGGTCCGTGCGGAATGCGACGTTGGTTGCGGTGAATTGAAACAGCCCGTTGGTCCCGTAATGCACCACGGCAGTTGCGGGTTCGTCTGTTTGCCACGACACAACCGTTTTCCCGAAGCGGTTGGTGGATTGAACACTGGAAATAATCGGAGGAATCAGATCGGCGCGAGCTGTGGCAATGCGCTGGGTCGATGTGGAGGCATCCTGATAAACAGCTTCAATCAGATCATTATGCGCAATTTGAAGCCGTCCATCAGAGGTTGCAGGCCCAATGGCCGTTGCCACTGTGGTGGTGAAGGTTCCCGAAGCATTGGCAGCCTGTAACAAGAGGTTTTCTCCCAGCATTTCTGTGGTGCTCTTCAACAAAATGCTGGCAGAGGGTTGTCCCGCCAGATCCGCATCCACCAGCTTCAGGGTCAATTGGGAAGGCGCGGTGTAAGCTCGCCGGTCAAAAAATATAACCCCAGCGCCAGGCAGCGGCAGGTCGCCGGACAACACCAGCGCAAAATCCTGGTCCACTGCGGGCGTGTCGGTGCGTGCATCCTCCGGCACGTTGCGGGCGCGGACGCGAACCAGGTATTCGCCGGGCGCGGGTTCTGAAAGGTGCACCGCTTCGACATTGTTCAGGCGATCGTGTGAGGGGGCATTGGCAACAGAGTCGCCTTCATCGAACTGATTGCCTCGGTAGGTAGCGCCATCAGGCCCAATGACCTCAAGGTCAAGGTCATTGACCAGGGCGGGAATTGCCCCAGGAAAGCCAGGGACATCCGTGTAGGTCAACGTGATTTTGAGCGGCTCATCAGCCGAGGCTACGAGCAGGCGACGTTCATGGATTTGGCCCGTGATCAATGGAACCGTTTGGTCCAGATATTCAAATCGGCGGCTGGACCCGATGATTTGCGTCAAGTCCACGCGTCCCCAGCCTTCGTGATGATTGGGAATCGGGCCGGTTCCAGCAGCGTCATCCAAATCCACCGCGCAGTTGATCAAAGCAGCCTTGACCAGGGCAGGCGACGGCGTCGTGTTGGTGACGGTTTGGCGATAATACTGCACAAAAACCGCTGCCGCACCCGAGACGTGCGGGCCGGATTGGCTGGTGCCTCCCTGATAAATGTAGTGTTCGGAGATCGGAAACCACGCATTGTTGTCATCGCCAAACACCGAGCGCAGAGAAGCAATCCAGGTTCCTGGAGCCACCACATCGGGTTTGATGCGCCCGTCTTCGCAAGGTCCCCGGCTGGAGAAGTCCGCCATTGTTTCCCGTCCGCTGTCGTAGATGAAAAAATCAAACCGGTCATTCTCGGAAGCTCCCGAGGCGATGACGTTTTTGGCCACAGCCGGGGTGCCGATGGTTTGAATGCCCGGGCCGGCATTTCCTGCGGAAAATTCAAGAATATAGGGCTGATCTCCTGCGGCCAATCCATCTGCGTCGCGGACCAAAGCGTCAAATTCCGCGGCGTTCAAGTCATAGCGGCCCTGCGTGTCGTCGCCCCAACTGTTGGACCCGATATGTGCACCGGCGCGGATGGCGTCCCGGGTCATTTTCTCAAAAGTTGGTGGCGGTTCATATTTTCCCACGCCGTCAATAATCCGCTGGGAAACAATGCGGGAGCCGGGAGCAACTCCCAATCCGTAGAGGAATCCGTTCTCGTCGGTTTCCCCGGTGGACGCATTGCCCGCGATGATGCCGGCGACGTGTGTGCCGTGGCTGTGTTCATCGGACCCGTCGGTCAGGTTCCCGTAGTAAAATATGCCTGTCACCCGGCCCGTCAAATCGGGATGCATGTCCGCTGCGTCGCCG
>CALJZV010000619.1 GCA_937983475.1 uncultured Verrucomicrobiales bacterium | reverse complement strand
AGCAGCCCTCAACGATCTCCGGGAAAATCGGCACTTCACCCAAAAACGGAACGCCCTCGCGCTCGGCCTCGGAACGTCCGCCGCCGTGGCCAAAGATTTCCAACCGCTCGCCATTCGGCGCGGTGAAGTAGCTCATGTTCTCCACGATCCCGAGAATCGGCACGTTGACCTTTTCGAACATCGCCACGCCTTTGCGCACCACGCCCAGCGACGCCTCCTGCGGCGTGGTCACGATGACGCCGCCGTCCAGCGGCACCGTCTGGCAGAGCGTCAGTTGCGCGTCGCCCGTGCCCGGCGGCAAATCCACCAGCAGGTAATCAAGCTCGCCCCAGTCAACGACAAATAAAAACTACTGGATGGTTTTGACGATCATCGGCCCGCGCCAGATCACCGGCTGGTCGCCCTCCAGCAAAAAGCCCATGCTCATGAGCTTTACGCCGTGGTTCTCCAGCGGCAGCAGCTTTTCATCCTCGGTGACGGATGGCTTCTCGTTCACGCCCATCATCAACGGCACGCTTGGGCCGTAAATGTCGCAATCCAGCAGCCCGACGGTGGCGCCCAACTGGCGCAGCGCGCAAGCGAGGTTCACCGCCACGGTGGATTTGCCGACGCCGCCCTTGCCGCTGGCCACGGCAACAACACGCTGGATGCCCGGCACGCGGGATTGGCCCGCGAACGGACCGGCCGCGCCCGCCTGCTGCGGAGAGGGCATCAGGACATCCACGCGCGCGGTTTTGATTTCCGGCAACCGCTGCAAGATCAGTTCCGCCTCGCGCTTGATCTGCTGCGCGGCGTCGGCGTTTGGGGCGGAAAGCTGGATGGACACCGTCACTTCGCCCTGGTGCAGCGCCACATTTTTCACCAGGCCAAATGAAACAATGTCCCGTGAATAGCCGGGATATTTCACCGACTTCAACGCGTCTAAAATGGATTCCTTTGTAAGCACGGCGGGAATGTAAACCACGAAATCGCCGCGGGCACAGAGAATTTTGCACGGACTTCCCTGTAGTTGGGAAAGCTCGTTTGATTATTCCCGGATGATTTCCAGGGGCAACGTGGACAAGGACACCTTGGGATTGGTTTGCGGAAAATAATTGGCCGCCCACTCGGTGGGAAACAGCACCACGGGATGATTTCCCATGTCGTAGGCCAGCCGCGCGCCGGTCGGCAGCGACAGCGCGTCCAGCTCCTCCTCAGTCATCCCGCGCGGCAGCCAGCGCACCACGTTCCAGGGCGCGGACTCCAGCCGGGACGCCGCGCCGTACTCGCTTTCGAGCCGGTATTGAACGACCTCGAATTGCAGCGGGCCAACGGCCGCCAGCAGCGGCACCTTGGTGGCCGAATGGCGCAAATGCAGCACCTGGATGACACCCTCCTGCAACAACTGGTCCAGACCCTGCCGGAATTGCTTGAACTTGGCCGTGTTGGGGTTGTGCAGGTAGGCAAAGGACTCCGGGGTGAACCGCGGAATCTCCTTGTAGCTGATGCTGGCGTCAGTCGTGAGCGTGTCGCCGATGCCAAAGCCGTCGTGCCCCACCAAACCAATGATGTCGCCGGGATAAGCCTCGTCCACCGTCTCGCGCTCGTTGCCGAAAAGCTTGTGCGAGCTGGACAGCCTCACCTTTTTGCCGGAGCGCGGGTGCATCACCGACATGTCGCGCTCGAACTTGCCCGAGCAGATCCGCACGAACGCGATGCGGTCCCGATGCTTGGGATCCATGTTCGCCTGGATCTTGAAAATGAAGCCGGAAAATTCCGGATGCTCCGGCGAAATGGGTGTTCCGGCCATGACACGCGCCTTGGGCGGCGGCGAATGCTTCAGGAATCCGTCCAGCAGCAACTGCACGCCGAAGTTGTTGACGCCGCTGCCGAAAAAGACCGGCGTGGTTTTCCCGGCCAGCACCGACTCCTCATCGAACGCCTCCCCAGCCAGGTCGAGCATTTCCAGCTCCTCGGAAACCTTGCGGAATGTTTCGTCATTCAGGCGCTCGCGGATCACGGGATCGCCCAGGCCACCGACGGACACCGGCGCGCGGAACTGGCCGCCCACCGTCCTTTCAAATAAATGAACCTCCTTGGCGCGCCGGTCATAGACGCCCTGGAATTCAAAGCCGTTGCCGATGGGCCAGTTGACGGGAAACGCGCCGATGCCCAGCACGCGCTCCAGTTCGTCCAAGAGCGACAGCGGCTCGCGCATGGGCCGGTCGCATTTGTTCATGAACGTGAAAATCGGCACCCCGCGTTGGCGGCAGACCTCAAAGAGCTTGAGCGTCTGCGACTCGATGCCTTTGCCCGAGTCAATGACCATGACCACCGCGTCCACGGCGGTCAGCACGCGGTAGGTGTCTTCGGAAAAATCCTTGTGGCCGGGCGTGTCGAGCAGGTTGATGCGATAGCCGTCGTAATCGAACTGAAGCACCGTCGAGCTGATGGAAATGCCGCGCTTGCGCTCCAGCTCCATCCAGTCGGACGTGGTGGCGCGCTGGTTCTTGCGCGCCGTGACCGACCCGGCCAGTTGCACCGCGCCGCCGTACAGCAGGAGCTTTTCCGTCAGCGTCGTCTTGCCGGCGTCCGGATGCGAAATGATGGCGAACGTGCGCCGCTTTTGAATCTCTTTCACGATGTCCACAGAGCCGCGAAAGTTAGCACAATTGCCACTGAGGACAAGCGGCGCGTTGCTCCCGTGCCGTGCAGGTGCAATTCAACATAAGGTGGCAATGCAAGGGATTGGAGCGCGGCATATGCGATTATTTCCGGGTGATCCGACGCGTGCCAGGTTCACAAATCGAGCACCGCCTCTCCCCGGCCCTCTCCTCCATTTTTTGGAGGAGAGGGTGGCCGAAGGCCGGGAGAGGAGGCCGCACCGGTTGCGAGGTTTGCTTGGCCAACTCGTTTCCGGAGTAAAAAGTTCGACCGCTTTCAATCGCACCTGAGCGCGGCCGCATCGGAAACCAGCCGCAGCCACGGTCGATATCCTTTAGGTCGCGCCCGTGGCTACGCGCAAAACAACCCTCACTTGGCCGCCAGCCGCTTCATCACCTTCACCGGCTCGGGCATCTTGTAATGCCGCTTGAGGCCCGCCTCGCCGAGCATGCCCGCGGGAACGCGCGAAATGAACTCGGGAAAACTGCGCTCCACGCGGTCGCGGATGAGTTTTTGTCCGGTCTTGCTCGCCCAAAAGTCCTCCTCGATTTTCCCCAGCGCGATGCCCGCCTCCTCCGGGGTCATGTTCTCGCGCTTGGCCATGAACCAGACCAGTTCCTTGTCGCCCGGAAGCGCCACGGGAAAGGGCGCGAACTTCAGCGTGATTTCCGGCTCCTCCTCGGCTTCCGCCGCGCCCGCGTTGGGGTTGACCTTGATTTTGCTGGTGAACTGGCTGCCGTCAGGCAGCGCGACCTCCACCGAAAGGGTGCTTTCCTTTTTGTTGGGCTTGATGGTGATGTCGCCGTCGCCGAACGAGGCCGACAACTGGCGTTTTATTTCCTCAACACTCTTGGGCTCGAGGTCGGGCAGTTCCAGCCG
>CALJZV010000618.1 GCA_937983475.1 uncultured Verrucomicrobiales bacterium | reverse complement strand
CGCTCGACATCGAGTCGCTCGGCGGCATCGTTGCCGAAAAGCTTGTCGAGCGAGGAATAGTCCACGAACCGCTCGATTTATTTGACCTGAAGGTGGAGAGCCTGGCCACGCTCAATCTGGGCACTGACGAGCAACCGCGCGTGTTCGGCGAGAAGAACGCCACCAAGGTCGTGGAAGCCCTGGAGCGCGCGCGCCACATGCCGCTGCACCCGTGGTTGTTCGCGCTGGCCATTCCCAATGTCGGCGAAGCGACCGCTTATCAATTAGCCCAAACACACGACACACTGGAGGCGTTGGCAGAGTCTTCAATTTTGAGGGACATCCAATCACTGGGGGACAAGGAATCTGAACGGGTCATCATTTCGCCGCACTCCCGCAAAAACCCGCCTCAAACGCCGGAGGAACGCGAGCAGCGCGCCGCGCGTTATGAGGAAATAAAAGATCAGATAAGTGAGATTGAAACGCGTTTGGAGCAGTCCGGGGCCAAGTCAAAAATGGCTGAAGTCGGCCCCGTGGTGGCTGGCAGCGTTCTGGACTTTTTTTCCTCGCCCTACGGATTGGAAACGCTTCAGCGGCTCAACAAACTGGGCATTCACCCCCAGTCCGAAACGCCCGCGAAAGCGGCTCAATCCGACAAAAGCACGCGGGCCATTGCCGGCAAATCGTTTGTTCTCACCGGCACGCTGGCCACCATGACCCGCGACCAGGCTGCGGACATCATCCGCACCCTTGGCGGCAATGTGGTAAGCGCCGTCAGCAAGAACACCGACTATTTGGTGGTCGGCGAAAATGCCGGGTCCAAGCTCGAAAAAGCCAGGGAACTGGGCATCAGAATTCTTTCAGAGAAAGACTTTCTTTCCCTTGCGCAAATCAAGCCCGAGGAAATCAGTCGCAAGCAGGACGAGCTGTTTTAAGTGTGATTCTAAACAGTTTTCTTAGCTTCCTTAACAAAATCAGAGATGAGATTGTCTTTTATCGGCCCGTATACGAAACGCCAACCGTTCATCACTGTGCGGTAGTTGACTGCATCCACATTTTTGCTTGGCAAGTGATAATAAAGCACTGGTGGCACAGATTCCCAATGAGCAAACGCACATACTCTCCGTGACAAGGGAAACGTGATTTCCACATCAGAATGGCCCGGTACAATTGGTCCGAATTGACGCTTATCCGGTTCGGCCCAACAGCAAACTGGGTCATCACTTGTAAAGAAATATTTACCGGGAGGCGCAATTAAAAATGCCCATTTCATTCTTGCGAACAAACGCACAAGATTTCCATTTGCAAAAGTGGAGAGCAGTAGAAGGAGTGTGGCGTCCTTGTTCGCTGTGATTTTAAATTCTTCAGCCCGGACCTCATGGGGATTCAAGCCTCGCTTGGACATCTCTTCATCGAAGTCTGGCGACTGCTTTAAAATTTCAAAAATTTGCGCATAAGCTTCACTCATTCCATTCCGAAAACTGTAAAGAGCCTTTGGACAGCGCGAACGCTGCAAGGCAGCAAACAGGAACAGATTGCTCCAAATATCGTTGGTAACTGCCTGTTGATTCCTTACAACTTCAAACAATTTCGGAAGTTGATTTTAAATAATATGGAAGCTTTGTTCAATAGAGTCGTTATCCCTGACTCCGCCACCTTCTTCAAATGAGTGATAGTAATCTTCACAGCCCGAATCTTTAGGAGTCGATTCTATTACCGAACCTGTCTGAACGTCATATTCCCAAAGCGCCTTTTTCGATGCTGGATTGACGAATTGGCGCAAATAAACTTGAGGATTATAATGGTGACTTTTCGAAGACATTAAATCGTACAGCCTTCTCCCTTGTAATTTTCAGCATCCCTCTGAAATAAGTTACGCCCCTCACGCCTTGTAGGTCTTGAGCTTCCAGGGCTTGCGGTATTCCCGCTCGTAGGAGATGCAGTGCTTGACGTCGCCGCGGTTGGCCACGTCCTGCTTTTCGGCGTCCCAGCGCACCACCTTGCCCGATTGCCAGGCGATGTTGCCCAGATGGCATAGCATCGTCGTCTTGGCCTGGGACTCGATGTCGGAGGCCGGTTTCCTGCGGCTCTTGATGCAGTCCAGGAAATTTTGCCAGTGGGTGCTGTCCTCCTTTTTCTCGAACTTGGCCGGCGCTTCGTTGCCCTCCTTTTCCGGGAAGTACTGATAACCTTCGCGATCCACCAGGAGTGTGCCTTTTGTGCCGATGAATTCCGCGCTGGCACCCCGGCCACCGTCCAGACCGCGTCCATTGTTGAACCGGTTTTCCCATTGCAGGATCCACTTGGGGAATTGGTACACCGCCTGGAGCGTGTCGGGCGTGTCACGGTCGTCGTTGGTGAAAAACTTGCCTCCGGCCGCGGTGACGCTCACCGGATCGGTTTCCCGCATGCCCATCAGGACAATATCAATCATGTGCGCGCCCCAGTCGGTCATCAACCCGCCGCCGTAATCAAAAAACCAGCGCCAGTTGTAATGGGCGCGGGTGCTTTGGTAGGGCCTCCTTGCAGCCG
>CALJZV010000617.1 GCA_937983475.1 uncultured Verrucomicrobiales bacterium | reverse complement strand
AAATACTGCCATGCGGCGTTGGTTTCGTTGAATGTGGGATACGTGTCGTTGTGGTCTGCGGCGTACAATATAAAACCGATGGAAACGTGTTTGAGGTTACTGACGCATTTAATTTGCTTGGAAGTCCCTCTCCCTTTCCGTGCAAATTGCGGCAGAACGCCCACAACCAGAATCACGACTGTTACAATGGCAAGCAGCAAATCCAGTCGGCTGAAGGCGCGGCGTCCCGAGGATATAAGACGAAAGTTCATGTTCTGTTCCAGCCTCCGCCGGGGAGTCGCCCCCCCCATGATCCCAACCCTTTATTTTCCCAAAACCCGGTCAAACGCGACGGCCCCGGCGAAGGGTAATTTGTTTTCGGCATCGGAACGCGACCTGTTGGCCCGCAAAAACCGGCACTGCTCTGGTTGCGCCAGAGGCGCTCTCCTTGTGTTGAATGAATTGAATCTTCGGTGTGAATCGGCTGGCCCGGTACTGTTGCAGTGTCAGCTTCATAGAAACCCCAATGGTTCGCTGGTTATTTGTTTAGCACAATGGATGCCAAGCGGAATTCCCTGCAAAAAGGCTCGATATAAACGAAAAATTGAGGTCCGGGTGCGCGAAATTCCCGCACCATGCGTGATTTTCACGCATTCACCGCCGCCACAGCCGCCAAATTTGGAGTCGCCCAGGGACAGGCGATAGTTGATGACGGGCCAGAACGAACTCCCTACCCTGCCCGCCATGAACATCATTTCAAGGTTGCTGCTTGGCCTGTCGTTGCTGCTGAGCCTGTTTCCCCTGCCGGCCGAGGATAAAAAATCCGACGCGGAGTCCTTTATCGGCTGGCTGCTGCAGGAGGATCGCGATTTGACCGGCGTGCCATTCGCCGACGTGGTCAAGGCCACCAGCGGCAAGAAGGTGCTGCCGCTGGACGCCGGCAGTTCCGCAGACCGGGAATTGTTGGAGAAACTCGGCCGCGCCCTGGACGAAGTGCTCAATCGCATGAACCAGCCCGACAGCCCGGCCCAGAAGCAGAAGCGCATCAACGAGGTCAGCAGCCACTTTGAAAATGAAATCCGGCGCGTGCTGGATGCGCATCCCGACTTCTCCTGCGATTATCCCAAGCTCAAATCGGGCAAGGTGCAGCGCTCGGGGTATCCGGACCTGCGGCTTGTGGATAAAAAAAACGGCCGCGTCATTTATATTGACCCAAAACTTTTCGAGGCGGGCAACCGGACCAGCACCCTGCGCACCTTTTATTTCGAGCCCAAGACCGACACCAACAAAATCCTGGAGGACGCCCATCATTTGCTCATCGGCATCGAGCATGGCGGCAAGCAGGGCGACTTATGGAAATTCCAGCACTGGGAACTGGTGGATTTGTCCAAGTTCCGCGTCAGGCTCAAGGCGGAATTCCAGGGAAGCAACCGCGATTTGTACCGGCCCGAGGCCATCGTCGGCACCAGCCGGAAATAGGCGCTGAAGGTGTTGAACGGGCTTTTATTTCGCCAGAAGTTTTTCGAGCAGACGCGTGGTGGATTTGCCCTCGACGCCCGGAAGAATCTCAATCTTCGCGCCCATGGATTCCATGAGCCGGCGCTCCTGCTGGTTGATGGTGTCGAGCGTGTAGTCGCCGCCCTTGACGTAGATGTCAGGCCGGACGGTTTCCAGGAAGCGCAGCGCGGTGGTTTCCGGGAAAATATAAACGCCGTTGACCGATTCCAGGGCCGCCAGCATCGCGGCGCGGTCCTGCTCGGCATTGACCGGGCGCGAAGGGCCTTTTAATTCCCTCACACCCGCGTCGCAGGTGATGCCCACCAGCAGGGTGTCGCCGAGGTTGCACGCGGCCTCCAGGTAGGTGGCGTGGCCGACGTGCAAAATGTCGAACACGCCGTTGGTGACGACGAGCGTTTTGCCGCTGGAACGCACCTGTTCGCGCCAGGCGCCAAGGGTTTGTGCGGTGAGAAGTTTCTCCCGGAAATTCATTGTCCGGACTATGCGAAAGCGGAACGCGGTTTGGCAACTCGCAAAAACCCGCGCGCCATTGCTAGCACGCGGGCTGGGTGGGTTTCTTTCAGCGGGGCTATTTCCACCGTTTCTCCCGGTAATCGAACATGATGAGGGCGACCTCGGATTGAAAATTGTCCAAATAGGTTTCGGCCTCCGTCTCGGAGACATCATTGGCCTTGAGCACCGGAAGCCAATCGGCCACGGACTCAGGCGTCAGGATGGTGTCAAACGGTTTGCCGCTTTTTTGGGAAACCAGCTTTGCCAGCGCCACATCGCTGAGTTTGAAGTTGGATTCCACCAGGGCTTTTTGAATTTGGGGTTGGTCAACAGCCAGAAGCTTGGACAAAGGCGGAACAATTTTCACCACTTCGGCGTGCTCAATCGTGTCGTTCACCATTTCGGCGTATTCCTGAACATCGCCCCGACTGGCTGCGACGGACCCGAGCAACAAGATCATCATCAGGCTCATCGTTCGCATACGAAACAGGATAACAAATTTTCCACGCTTGACGTATCGGGCTTTGCCTGAACCAAGGATGGTGACTTGTCGCAAATGATTTCTTCAAGTGGCTGTGCCGGGCTTGTTTTTTGCCCGGCAAACAATAGAGTGTGTAAGGTATGAAGAACGACGTTGTGCCAGTAGAAATTCGCGGGATTTTGCCCGCCAACACCGGATGCGCCATATTTGTTGGAAACGATGAGAAGGTGTTCGTCATCCAGGTCGAGCACAACATGGGGGCCATCATCGGCATGTTCCTGCGCGACACGCCCAAGGAACGGCCCCTGACCCACGATTTGATCAACAACATCTTCAAGGGGTTCGATATCAAGGTGGAGCGCGTTGTCATCACTGAATTGAAAAACGCCACCTACTTTGCCCGGCTGATTCTGCGGCAGGAAAACGAACTGGGCACCAAGCTGGTGGAAATTGACGCCCGGCCCAGCGATTCCATCGCCATTGCCACGGCGCAGAAGCGGCCCATTTTTGTTCGTCATGCCCTGTTCGAGCAGGTGGAGGACATGACCGAAGTGCTGGACCGCATCAACGAAAACGGCGGCGAAACCGAATAATCCCGACATGCCTCCCGGCGCGCGCATCCCCTCCCCGGTCGTCCTGGTTTTTGGGGACGACGAATTCACCGTCAAGCAGCGCTCCAAGGAAATTTACCAGGCTTGGTGCGCCGACCTGGGCGGCATGGACCATGAGGTCATTGACGCCAGCGTGGCCAACAGCGGCGAAGCCCTCAAAGCGCTGGCCAAATTGCGCGAGGCGTTGCAGACACTCCCTTTCTTTGGCGGTGGCAAGGCCGTGTGGTTGCAAAACTGCAATTTCCTCGGCGACGAGCGGACGGCCACAGCCAGGGATGTGACGGAAAACCTCGCCTCGCTTTCCCAGGAATTAAAAACCTTCCCGTGGCAGAATGTCCGCCTGCTTATCAGCGCCGGCAAAGTGGACAAGAGGAAAACCTTTTTCAAAACCCTCGAAAAAATCGGAACTGTGGAGGCGCACGCAGGCTTGTCGGCGGACGACAAGGATTGGGCCCAGCAGGCCGAGCAGCACGCGCTCCGGCTGTGCCGTGAGTTAAATAAAAGCATTTCCGAAGACGCCTTGTCGGAGTTGGTGGCCAACGTCGGCCCCAATGTGCGGTTGCTGCATGGTGAGATTGAAAAATTGACGCTTTACGCGGCGGATCGCGATGCCATCAATGTCGAGGATGTAAAGGCCATCGTCACCCAGACCAAGCAGGCCCGGGCCTTTGCGTTGGCCGATGCCATCGGCGAGCGAAATATTCCCCGCGCGATGAAGCGGCTGGATGAGGAGCTTTGGGAAACCAAGCTCGACAGCGCGCGCTCGGAGATTGGCCTGCTTTACGGAATCATCACCAAAATTCGCGCGATGATCTTTTTGAAGGAGTTGGTCGAGTCCGGAATGCTCAAAACAGTCAGCGACTACAACCGCTTCAAGTCCCAGTTGGAGCGGATTCCCGCCGATAGCCTGCCCGAGGACAAGCGGTTCAATCCCCTTTCAATGAACCCGTATGTGTTGTTCAAGGCCGCCCAGCAGGTGCGGAATTATTCCTTGGCGGAGCTGATTCGCGCCATGGAACTGCTGCTGGACTGCAACCAGAAAATGATCAGCAGCGGCGACCCCGCGATGGCCTTGCAGCGAGCGCTGATCGAAATCATGTCCCGGAGCCAAAAAACGGCGTCCGCTGCCGAATCGAGGCCCGCGTGAATTAATCCGGTTGCCGTCTTGACTCTCCGGCGCGGCAATTTGATAGTTTTTCGGCAATGGCCTATGAGTAGTTCCCCAGCCAGTTTGATGGTCGCGCTGATTGATGACGTGGTCTGCATCAAGATTTGCGGCCGCGCCAACTTCACCAGCAGTGTGGATTTTAAGAATTTGGTCACGGAACTGGCCAATCGCGGATACGAGCGATTCGTCCTCGACCTGTCCGAATGCATCCTGATGGACAGCACCTTTCTGGGCGTTCTGGCCGGCATCGGCCTGAAGTTTTGCGAAAGCGAAAAGCCGGACGGCTCCAAATCCGTGGAGCTGCTCAACCCCAATGACCGGCTTTCTGACCTCCTGGAAAATCTCGGCGTGGCGCACCTGTTCAAAATCACGCAAGCGATCAGTCCGGCGGCGGGTAAATATGAGTCTCTCCCATCCGATGGAACCACAGAAACCGACCGCCTCGAAGTCACACGAACCTGCTTGGAAGCCCATCAGACCTTGATGCAAATCAATCCGGACAACATCAAGAAATTCAAGGACGTGGCCCAATTCCTTGCCGAGGACCTCAAGCGTTTGGAGGAAAAAAAGACCTCTGGCTGAATGAAAAACACAGGCGCACCCCCTGAATCGGTAATCGGGTCCAAGAGTTTTCCGTGACCCAAGGCACATCAGTTGCTATTAATTATTTGCAATAACTGGCATTGTCGCCTGCATCAAATGTGACAATCCAGTGACAATACTGTGGCGGAAATGTTCCAGGACAAACTTCAATCCCAGCGGTTTGAACTCAAATACATTGTGCCGGAGCCGGTAGCCCTGGCGGCGCGGGAGTTTGTCCGTTGCCATCTCAAGCTGGACGACTATTGCGTTGATCGTCCTGATTTTTCCTACGCGATTCACAGTCTTTATCTCGATTCGGATGACCTGACCCTTTACGGGCATACCATCAACGGCAACAAAAACCGCTTCAAGCTCCGCCTGCGGTTCTACAACGACAACCCGACCGCGCCGGTCTTTGCGGAAATTAAACGGCGCGTTAACAACGCCATTCTCAAACAGCGGTGCGCCATAAAACGCGACGCGGTTTCTTCGCTGCTTCAGGGCCGAATGCCGCCGCCCGCCCAAATGGTTTCCCAGGACCCCCGGCACCTGATTGCCCTGGAGCGATTCCTGCAATTGACGCTGGATACCCGGGCCAAACCAAAGGCGCACGTGGCTTATCGCCGGGAAGCCTGGCTGAGCCCGCATGACAATTCCGTGCGCGTGACCATGGACCGCGATGTGCGTTTTGAAGTGCAGCAGGACGCGCACCTCTGCACCCAAATGCACGGGCCGGCCTCAGTCTTCGGCTCCAAGGTCGTGCTTGAAATCAAATTCACCGGACGCTTCCCCGAGTGGATGCGGGACTTTGTCCGCTCGTTCGGACTGACACAGTGTTCGGCAGCAAAATATGCCGATGGCGTCACCGTGGTGGGAGAAAACCGGTTTGGCAGAATGCCCTCCCTGAGGCAAACAAACCGCCGCAACGCCGTGCGACGCACGCTGAAAACGGAATATGCCAGCAACCAAGCCATCAAAGGAGCGCCGTGAGTGAATGGTTGATCAGCGGTGAATTTGGAACCACGCCCCTGAATGTTCCGGCGATGCTGCTGGGACTGCTGCTGGCTTTTTTGGGAGGTCAGCTCATCGCCTGGGTTTACATGCTCACCCACATGGGTCTTTCCTACTCCCGATCCTTCGTCAACTCCCTCATCCTCATGCCCATCATTGTCAGCCTGGTGATGATGGTGCTGTCCAACAACCTGGTGACGGCGTTCGGGCTGATGGCCGTGTTCGCCATCGTGCGCTTCCGCAACATCCTTCGCGATACCATGGACACCACCTACGTGCTGGCCGTGATTGTCATTGGCATGGCCTGCGGCACGCAGAAATACACCAGCGCGGTCGTGGGGGCTCTGGTGACGTCTGCCATTTTAATTTACTTGTGGTCCACGGCGTTCGGCAGCCGCTATCGCTACGACATCATTGTCAATCTGCACTGGGCTCGTTCCATGGCCGAATTGAACGACCTCAACCAACTCTTCAAGCGCCATGCCTTGAAAACGCATTGCGCCAGCCAGCGTTCCCATGAGGAAACTGAAGGCACCGATTTGTCCTATCGCCTGTTGCTGCGCGATCCCTCCCGGGCGCATGAACTGATCGGCGAACTGCGCGCGCTCAACGGCGTGTCGCGCGTGACCAGCCTGAAGGCGGAAGACGAATCTGAACTTTGATCCATGAGCAACCTTCAACCCATTCCAGTGCCTTTATCCTACAGATGGCGCGAGCTGCGCATCCGTTTCCTGCCGGCCGCCATGTTCACGGTGGTTTTGGTTTCGGCAGCTTTCCTTTGGAAAGCCCATGTGGCCGCGCCCTCGGTGATCGGAGAGGTGCAGTCCGTCCAAGCCGAGGTCATCAGCATTCAGGCGGGGCTGTTGACTGAGCTGGCAGCCGAGGAATTCCAGCCAGTGACCAAAGGCCAGGTTCTTGGCCGGCTGTTGCCCAATGACCCCGAGGCGCTCAAGGCCTCCCTGTTGGCGATGGAAATGGAATTGAAACTCATGCGCGCCCGGATGGCCTTGGACCTTAGCCGCAACGCCCTCAACTACGAGCAACTGCGCTTGGATTGGATGACGCACCGCGTGGAGCTGGCCGCCGCCAAGGTGAATTTGCAGCAGGCTGAAAACGAATTTCAACGGGTGCAGCGGCTTCACGCGGAAAAAATCGCCTCGGACCTGGAGCGCGATGTGGCGGCGCGGGACCAAGCGCGATTGCTTTCAGAAGTCACCGAGAAAACTGCTGTTCTGGAGCAACTGGACACCGCGCTTAAGCACGAGGCCGCGCACGGGAACGTTCCAGCCCAGAACGAAAAGAAGATCATGGTCGAAGGCCCCGTCGACCGGGAAAGCCAAC
>CALJZV010000616.1 GCA_937983475.1 uncultured Verrucomicrobiales bacterium | reverse complement strand
AGGCGCCTTACAACCATTGCTTCGCGTTCATCGAGCCGCTGAAGGAAATCCCGCTGGCCGAGGCCGGCTCCTTTGATTGCTCGGGCATGCGCCTGCGGCATCCCAAGGAAACCAAAGGCCAGGATTACAACGCCACCACCGCCGCCAGCCAGTGCTGCGATGCGGGCAACGGAAGTTGTTGTTAAATTTGCTGATAGGCGCGGCACTCTTTCGCTGGGCAAAACAACCACACCTGCATGAACCGATTTGAGCAAAAACTTGCCGCTCACGGCCTGAGCCTGCGCCGTTCCCGGCTGCAAACCTTGCAGGTGAATGTCGGGCGCAAGTGCAACCAAGCCTGCCGCCACTGCCACGTGGACGCCGCGCCCTGGCGCACCGAAATGATGGACGAGCCGACCGCCAGGCGCATCGGCGAGTGGATTCTCGCGCACAAACCCGAGATTGTGGACATCACCGGCGGCGCGCCCGAACTCAGCGCGCAGTTCCGCTATTTTGTCGAAACCGCGCGCGCAGCCGGCAGCCACGTCATTGACCGCAACAATCTCACCATCATCGAGGAGCCGGACTTCGGCTGGCTTCCGGACTATCTGGCCGCGCATGAGGTTGAGGTCATCGCGTCGCTCCCGTGTTATTCCAAGGAAAATGTCAACAAACAGCGCGGCAACGGCGTCTTTGACAAGAGCATCTCGGCTTTGCAGAAATTAAACCGCGCCGGTTACGGAACGCGCCTGCCGCTGAACCTCGTTTACAATCCGCTCGGCCCCAAACTGCCCGGCCCGCAGGAGGAACTGGAGGCGGACTACAAGGAGGTGTTGCGGCGCGAGTTTGGCATCGTGTTCAACCGGCTGTTCACCATCACCAATCAGCCGATTGCGCGGTTTGCCGAGGATTTGCGACAACAGGGCAACTGGGACGGCTACCTCGACCTGCTTGCCAACAGCTTCAATCCTCAAACCGTGGAGGGACTGATGTGCCGGTCCACGCTGAGCGTCGGCTGGCGCGGGGAACTCTACGACTGCGACTTCAACCAGATGCTCGGCATGCAATTGAAAAACGGCCGCCCGCTTTACCTTTGGGATGTGTTGCCACAGGAACTGGAAAACCGTCCGATTGCCACCGGCATCCATTGCCTGGCCTGCACTGCCGGCTGCGGCAGCAGTTGCACCGGGGCGTTGAAGTGAATGGGGCAACAACAAAGGCCCAAAGTCTCAAATCGAAAAAGGTGTGATGGAGATCGGAGCGCCTTTCGGCTCATCCACGAATCCAAGAGAAAAGCCAAAGAGTCAGGCGCGTCAAAACAACGACCAGAATGACCCATCCGATTGTCGTAAAAATAACAAACGCCACCGGATGAGGCCATTTTGAGTTCATTCTCATCGCGAAACGGTTCTGATCCTTCCAAGAAGCAAATAAAAAATGCCAGTGAAGAAAAGAATCGGAAGCGGTCCAAACACCGGCAAAATGAAAAGCCCTATGACATCAAGGCCTGATTTCGGGAAAAAATAAACCTGGAACCGCAATCCATTCTCCAAAATCCCATAAGCAACGACCCCCAATGTCATCGCAACACAAAAATGCCGACTTTGATGCTTCCTCACAATTCTCCAGGCCAGAATCACCATCGCATACGGGAAGAGCGAAAAGACAAGCATCAGGAAAGCCATCCAATCAATGCTCTCAATCTGCCCCGTTTTAGAAGTAAGCCCGCCCACAACGTGCAAGGTGAACAAAACGGAAACCGCGCCAAAAAATATTGCAGTCAAACTCAGCTTCACACACGAACAATACTTTCGAGCCTCATTCATTTGCCGCAGCGGATTCCATATCGAGAAGAGTATGCCGGCCACCTGCGTTTTACAATAGCAGCGGTGAAAAACCCGCTCCTCCGCGAATGAATTCCCCGATGGCGCGAGTCTTGCGTCCCCGGATTTCCAAGCCTCCGCCATCGGAAAAACATAGGGGTGCCATGAATACCCACGCTGCCGACCCGACTTTCAAGGAACAGTTCTGTCAGGCCTTCCGCTGCCGCCCCGAGGAGTTCCATCGCAAGCTGCTCATGCGCACCCTTTATCCTCACGCGCTGCCGCTGGCGGGGTTCATTTTCTCCAAGGATGCCAAAGCCGTGGCGCAAACCTGGGACTTTTTGGAAGACGCCGGACAGGCGTGCAGCGAATCGGAGTTGCGGCGCGTGGTGAATGAATATCATTACCGGCTGCGCCTGCGCGGCGGCTTTTGCGCCAACCGGCTCAGACTGCGCGTGTCCGGCCGGCGGTTGTTGAGCCTTTACAGCCGCTTGAACCGCGCGACCACACGGGTCACTTCACTGTCAGCAGCCGTTTCCGCGCCGTGATGACGCGCTCAACGGCTTCCTCCACCGTGTCGCCGGTGGCCGTCAGGTGCCCCATCTTGCGCCCCACGCGCGCCTCTTTTTTGCCGTAAAGGTGCAGCTTGACGAACGGATCGCGCAATGCGGCGGCCCAGTTGGGTTCGCCTCCCTGCCAAAGGTGGCCAAGGAGATTGGCCATCGCGGCGGGCCGGCGCAGTTCGGTCGAGCCCAAGGGCAGGCCGCACACGGCGCGCACCTGTTGCTCAAACTGGCTGGTGACGCAGGCATCAATGCTCAGGTGACCGGAGTTGTGCGTGCGCGGCGCGAGTTCATTGACCAGCAGCCGGCCGTCGCGGGTCACGAACATTTCCACGGTGAGCAGCCCCACGACGTTGAGTTTTTCCAGAATGCCCGCGGCCAGTTCGCATGCCTGCCGCGCCAGCGCCAGCGAAATCGCCGCCGGGGCAAACGTCACGTCAAGAATGTGGTTGGCGTGCGTGTTTTCAAACACCGGAAACGCCGCAAACTCGCCGCTGGCCGTGCGCGCGGCCACAACGGAGACTTCCTTTTCAAAATCCACAAACGCCTCGTAAATGCCTTCAGCCCCGCGCAACGCGTCAAAGGCCGGTTTTATTTCCTCAACAGTTTTGAGCTTCACCTGCCCCTTGCCGTCGTAGCCGAAGCTGGCGGTCTTGAGAACGGCCGGCAGCCCCAGGTCGCGCGCGGCGCTTTCGAGGTCCTGCAGGGAGTTGATGCGGCGAAACGGCGTGACGGGAAACCCGTTGTCCGAAAGGAAGGTCTTTTCGCGAAGCCGATGCTGGGTGACGTGCAGCACCTGGCCGTCGGGCCGGACCGCGACGACTTAAGACGCCGGGCGGGGGGATGCGCATGGAACCAGGTCGAAGCCGAAAGTTAACAAGACCAACCGCCCCGCGAATCCGCCCACACGCTCCAGGTCCTCGTAACCGCAGGAAAACTCGCGATCGGCGATGTGCCCCGTGGGCGTGTCGTTGTCGGGCGAGAAGGTGATGATGCGATAGCCCAGCTCGCGCGCGGCAATGGCAAACATGCGGCCAAGCTGGCCGCTGCCCAGCACGCCGATGGTGGCTCCGGGGAGAATGGGTGAGTTTGTAGTCGGTCTCACAGGTCTTCGGGTTTCAATCCAGTGTGTTTGGCAACTCGGGACAGCATCCGCGGCCCGATTTCATCTCCGTCATGGAAAGCAAAAACAACGTCGGGCATTCCCGGCTTGGAAAGCACTTTGTGGGATCCGGTTTGCCTCTTGATGGTCCAACCGGCTCTCAACAACGCGGCCAAAACGCGCTTGGCCTTTGCGGAACCCCAAACGCTCATGCCGCGACCAGAAACGCTTCAACCACGGCGGGGACCGCTTCGGCATTTTCCAAGCGGTCTGCCATGGCCCGGAGCGCCATGGCTTCAACGTGGGTAATGGCCTCTTCGCGGGTTTTTCCGTAGTTCATCACTCCCGGAAGCTCGGGCACTTCCGCAATCCATCGGCCATCGTCTTCCTGTTCGATTTCAATTTTCAGTCGCATGACGAATTCCAAGCAAGCTAGGTGAAAACATAAATTGGAGCAAGGAACGCCGGCAGCTATTTGGCCGGAGGCAATTTTCGCTTCGCCATGACCTTGCGGGTCTGCTGCGCGCGGAATCCATCGTAAGCCTTGCGAAACTGCGGGTATTTGTTTCCGAGGATGGCCGTGGCCAGCAGCGCCGCGTTGATGGCGCCCGCCTTGCCGATGGCCAGTGTGCCCACCGGCACGCCGCCGGGCATCTGCGCGATGGACAGGAGCGAATCAAGCCCCTTGAGCGCCTTGGACTCGACCGGGACTCCCAGCACGGGCAGGACGGTTTTGCTGGCGCACATGCCTGGCATATGCGTTGTTCTTCCCGCTCCGGCGATGATAACTTCAAGCCCGCGTTCGGCGGCGGTTTGGGCGTATTGAAACAGCCAGTCCGGTGTACGATGGGCCGAGACGACGTTGGTTTCAAAGGGCACTTTCAACGCCGCGAGCTGCTCCGCGGCATGCTGCATGGTGTCCCAGTCCGACTGGCTGCCCATGATGATGCCGACCAGCGGTCTGGTTTGTTTGGAAACGGATGCCATAACGGCGGCGAGTTGTAGCGGGTTCGCCTGCGGGTGTCGAGCCGCGAGGTGGCTCCGACAAGCCCATTCCCGACTTGCTTTGACCCGGACCGTCAAACCGGCTATTGATTCGCCCATGAAACGTGCGTTTTTCGGCGTGGTCCTGGCCCTGACTCTGGGCGTTCATTTTCTCAACGGCGGCATTTTCCGAGTCGCCAGCTACAACGTGGAAAACTACCTGGACAAGCCCGCCGGAACGCGCCCGGCCAAGTCCGACGCCGCCAAGGAGAAACTGCGCGAATACATCAAGTCGTTCAATGCGGATGTCCTGGCGTTGCAGGAAATGGGCAGCACCAACGCGCTCTTGGAACTGCGCGACGCGCTCAAGAAGGACGGCCTGGACTATCCGCACTGGGAACACATCACCGGCTACGACACCAACATTCACGTGGCGGTCCTGAGCAAATTTCCCATCACGGCCCGGCGGCCCCACACCAACGATTCCTTTCTGCTCAGCGGACGGCGCTTTCGCGTCAGCCGCGGGTTTGCCGAGGTGGATATTCAAGTCACGCCCAAGTATTCGTTCACCCTGATCACGGCGCATTTGAAGTCCAAGCGCCCGGTCCCGGAAGCCGACGAGGCCGAACTGCGCCTGGAGGAGGCCAAGGTGCTGCGCGAGAAAATCGACACGCGGCTTGCGGCCAATCCCAACGCGAACCTTGTCGTGCTGGGTGATTTCAATGACACGCAGGATTCCAAGGCCGTGAAAGCGATTCTCGGAAAGGGCAAGGCGGCGCTGAAGGACACGCGGCCCGCCGAGCGCAACGGCGACAACCTGCCCAATCCGGTGCCCTACTTCGCGCCGCGCAACATCACCTGGACGCATTACTACGGCAAAGAGGACAGCTACAACCGCATTGATTACATCCTGCTCAGCCCCGGCATGGCCAACGACTGGTGGAAAAAGGAGACCTACCTCCCGACGATGGCCAACTGGGGCATTGCCTCGGATCACCGGCCCATCGTTGCGACGTTCGTGGACGAGGACAAATAAGCGTCAGCTGAACAGCCCGACGGCTTTCAACGGGAACTCCTGTTCCCCTCTATTTTCACTGGAATTGAGGCTGGAGGGGAAAACAAGCCGGCAGGCTTTTCAGAAATTAGCCGGGGATTGGACGCAGCGACATCCCAGGAAAACGTCGGAATGAATTTCACGACCCTGAAAGGATCGGAGAAGGTTCAGGCTATTTCGATGAGTCTGCCACCCTTTCAGGGTGCTGATCATTAATCCACCTCAGACCGGGGGTATCGGCGTTCAGCCTCAACCCCCGGCTAATTTCTGCCAGTCCTCCAGACTGCAAAACAGGCTCGCTCCCTGCATTTATTCCGCCGAAAACAGCGACCCCAAGGCAAAACCCGCAAATTGTTGATTTCAGGATGCTCGCAACGAGCCATCCCGTGAAAACGACCCAATTTCGGTTTACAAAAAAAACTTTTCCACGTGGCGGACAAAGTTTTGGCTCCCAAAATAAAGTTTTCCACGTGGCGGACAAAGTTTTGGCTCACAAAAAAAGTTTTTCCACGTGGCGGACGAAGTTTTGGCTCTCAAAATAAAGATTTCCACGTGGCGGACGAA
>CALJZV010000615.1 GCA_937983475.1 uncultured Verrucomicrobiales bacterium | reverse complement strand
AGTTGAGTAAGTTCAAACACACGGGGGATTTTCTCACTGGCAGGAGTGGCGATTGGTCTTGGAACCATGAATGACGAACTACCCCACATCATCATCGGAGAACGCCACGGCTGGGGGGATGCCCGGCCATTTGGCATTTCTGCGATCGACGAGCGTCAGCACATTTACATCATCGGAAAGACCGGCTCTGGAAAAACCACCCTGCTTCGCAATCTCATTTTGCAGCACATCGCGCTCGGGCACGGAGTCGGGCTTATTGATCCGCACGGCGATCTGGCTGAAGAAATTTTGCACCACATTCCGCCCCGTCGAGCCGATCATCTGGTGTATTTCAATCCCGGCGACTTGGAACATCCAACCGCCCTCAACCTGCTGGCCCGTGTTCCACCCGACGAACGCCATCTTGTAGCATCGGGTATCGTGAGCGCATTCAAAGGCATCTGGCGCGATTCCTGGGGGCCGCGTCTGGAATACATTCTCTACAATGCCGTGGCCGCTCTTCTTGACTGCGAGAACGTATCCTTGCTCGGCGTCAGTCGCCTGCTCACCGACCCGCGATACCGCGCAAAAATTGTCCGCCAAATCAAAGACCCATTCATCCGGGCGTTTTGGGTTGAGGAATACGAAGGATACGACGAACGATTCCGGCGTGAGGCCATCGCACCCATTCAAAACAAGCTCGGCCAATTCCTTTTGAACCCCGTGGTGCGCAATATTGTGGGCCAGGTGAAATCCAAGGTGAGCATTCCCTTCATCATGAACAACCAACGCCTCTTCATTGCAAACCTATCGAAAGGACGTCTCGGCCATGACAAAGCCAACCTGCTCGGTTCACTCCTAGTCACCCAATTTCAACTTGCCGCAATGGCCCGCGCCACGATGCCAGAGGACGAGCGCCGCGATTTCTATCTTTTCATCGACGAGTTTCAGAATTTTTCAACGGACGCCTTTGCTTCGATCCTTGCTGAAGCCCGCAAATATCGCCTATGCCTCATTCTCTCTCATCAATACGTGGACCAGCTTTCATTGCCCATCCGCCAGGCGGTTTTTGGCAACGTCGGAACGCTGATCACCTTCCGAATCGGATACACCGACGCCGAGATCATGGAGAACGAATTTGGAAAAACCATTCCCGCAATCGAACTTGCCGAACTCGGACGTTACGAGGCTGTGGTAAAGCTTTTGGAAAATGGCGCGAACCGCGTTCCGTTTCGGGCAACCATGTTGCCTCCCCTGGAGAATCGTGTCGGGCGAACGGCAAAACTCATTGCACAGTCACGGGAACGATTTGCCGTTCCGCGCAGGGTTATCGAGGAAAAGTTCAAACGATGGATGAACGAGACTGGAGACAACCCTTTGCCGCTTTAGAATTTCCACGTCGACTGATTGGCGATTGCTTTTTCAACCAGTTCCTTCGCCTTCTCATTCATACGCACTTCGTGCTTGTCGCGAAGCCATCTGTAAATCGAATTGAACAACACCGGATTCCGAAACCGCCCATCGTAAATCATGTCCTGAATATTTCTGGAATGCCGTTCAAGTGAAGCCTGGTCCAGCTTCCCCTCAATCGCTTGATTAAAAATCTCCTCAATTTGTCCCTTCAGTTTCTCAAGCCCAATGGCGGCATCCCGTTGCCGACGATATTCTCGCACCGCCCAAACAACCACCGGTGCAAACGGAAGGTAAACACCAAGGATCATATCGCGGACTTTCAGATCGCCAGTGAACGAGATGATGAAAATACCAGTAATCAATAGCAGCGAGAGCCCCAATACCCATCGGCCATAGCGGCGACGTTGTGACATGTCCCACCAGACGGCAGCACGCTGGCAAATAAGACGGGCGAGAGCCAATGGAACCCTTTTCACTTCCGTCGGATACCAATCAGGATGCTTCGCCGTGTCGTTCGACTTTTTGAATTCCTCAGCGGCTTCATTGATGGTTTCAGAGTCAGGTTTCGGAGAACAACGAAGGTTGTTCCATTCCAATTTGAAAAGCTCGCAGTCAAAAAGCTCCTGCGTCTTCGCTGCGATCTTCTTCCGTTCGTTCTGAATAGGATCAAGGAACAGCAAGTCGACCCAACCGAAAAACAGAGCCAATGGAGTCGTCACGACTTTGGCATCTGGCCAAATCAAAGCGCAGACCGACATCGCCAATGCTCCGGGCACCGCGAGCCAGAATTGCCAGGCTGCAATGATCTTTGCATATCCGTAAAGCTGGCTCCATGCCGCGATATATCTGAGTGATTGCTCAGAGTTTTGCTTCTCAGAAATTTGGCAGGCTGTGTCCACACTCATGCGTATGGGAACTCGCCATTGAAAACAATATCCCACTGACGAAGCGCTTCACTCACGTTACCGTTACGATCCGCAGATAAAGCCACCTTTGCATGGTCACGGGAGTATTTAATTGAAGCGAGCGCATTATCCCGCTGATTTTCAGTTTTCAATGCAGCAATGTTTCCACAAATACAAAATGGGTCCTGCATCGCCCGACATTCACGCGCGGCAAGATTCTGCAAAACTTCAGTAATGCAATCAGCATAACTTTTGACTCCTTTGCAGATACCAAGGGCAGCGAGAACCATTTCAATATGAAATGACGACACAGGAATACGTGGACTTCGACATTCCCGCCAAAACTTCAAGATTTGAGCGGTCCTTTTGAGCTTTCCGCCACAAGCATCGTCCTCATTCTTAATGTAAGCATTATGCAATCCGGGAGCGGTTTTCATCCACCCACCGGCTCCATCGGGAATCCAATACACTGGCCATTTGTGCTCAGTTGCAAACTCTGCGAATACCGAAGGGACTACATCCCCTTTGCAATCGGAAAATTCCACAACGATTGCTGGCCCGTTGCGATACACATCCGTATTCCAAAAGCGGTTTTCCAACTGTTGGCGAAAATTGTCCAGAACTGTCGTGGAAGACATATAGCCGTTTCCCCAGCGCACAGTGTCTCGTGAGACGACTGCAAAAACGTCCACATCACTTTTTTTTTTTTTTTATGTCCCCCGACTATAAATCCCAGTTTTTACAC
>CALJZV010000614.1 GCA_937983475.1 uncultured Verrucomicrobiales bacterium | reverse complement strand
ACGGCTCAACAGAAGCGGACTCAGTGGTAACTGCTTCGGATGTCGACCGAACAGGTCAAAGCTGTAATTGCCGAGTTGAAGACCACCAAGGAGGAGCGCGATGCGGTTCAGGGAGAAAACAAGTTGTTATCCAAGAAAAATCAACAGTTGGAGAACAAGCTGGCCTCGCTGTTGAACCCCGAGGAAGCCGTGGCCCTGCCCGAGGGCTTGAAAGGCAACATCATCGCGGTGGATCCCAAGTATGACTTTGTGGTGCTGGACATCGGCGAGGAAAAAGGCGTCCTGGAGCGTGGCGAAATGCTGGTCAACCGCAACGGCAAGCTGGTCGGCAAAATCCGCATTGCCGCCGTGTTGCCGGGCCAGAGCATTGCCAACGTCCTTCCGGAGTGGAAGCGGGACGATGTGATTGAAGGCGATCAGGTTCTTTACTGAGTTACGAAGCCATGACACATCCCAAATTCGCATTTCAAAACCTGCGCTTGCTCCTGGCCTTGGCGGCTGTGTTGCTGGCGGCGGGATGCGCCACCACCGAGCCGGAAAACGCCTCTTCCCGGCCTTGGGGCTACCGCAGCGGCTACGATGTGGGCATGCCCGCAATGATCAACGAAGGCCGTTAAGCTTTCACCAAAGCGGAATGACTTGGCCCTCTGATTTGCGGAGGGCTTTATTTTTTTTTCGCTCCAGCAGGTTCGCGCTCAACTCCCGCGGCGCGGCTGTCCGAGAGAATGACGCCCTCCGCTGTCACGCTTAGTTTCACGACGCGATCGCCTTCTGGAACGGAGATGTCATAAACATTCATTTCTCCGCGAGGCGCCCATTTGACTTCAATGTTCTCCAGGTTTTCAATTTCCGCCCGAACCGCCTCCTGCGCGACCACCGGCATATCCCCGAAACGGAGAGGTTCCGGTTGGGGGAACAGCGGAAGCTGCGGATAATGGCCAACGGTGTATTCGCCCTTGCTGTCCTCAAGGATCGTTCCCTCCGGTGTCAGGGTCAGTTTCCGGTTTGGACCGGGCTCGCGGAAGGTTGCCTTGTAAACGGGCCTTCCATTTTCGGTATCCTGCCGGATCATCAGCCCCCAGTTTTCCGATGGGTTGAGTTGGGCCAGACTTTCCTGGACAGGCTTGGGCAGTTGGTTGAAGTGGACACGATTATCCGCCATGATGGTGCCATCGGCAGCTACGGTCACCCGGCGATTGATGCCGCGCTGATGAAATTGCGCGTGAAACACCGTGCGGTCGTTTTCTCGATCTCGTTTGATGGTGAGGCCCTCGCTGTCAGCAGGTTTTCGGTCGAGGATGGCCTGCCGAACCGTTTCCGGCACGTCCATGTAGTCCATTTTCTGGGCGGCGCTTGCTGGCAGAGCAACCAGCAGCGCTAACGCCGCAATAAGGGTTATTTTACTCATAGGTTAATCCTCCTTCTTTAATAATATCCGCTTGAATGTGCGGATGCTGCAACGGGTAAAATCCCTTATTTACTGTTGTCAGGCTGAGGTCGGTGCAGGAGAGGATTTTGCCGCCCTTGTTTTTCCAAATCCAACTTTACAACCCGCTCGAGGGCATGTAACCCTCACGCCGCTATGCGAATGTTTAAGCCGTTTCTGTTGCTGGTGCCGGTGGTTTTTCTGGCTGTGGGCTGCGCCAGTTCGCGCGTTGTGAATCTGACGCCCACCCAACTGGAGCGCAACGAGTCCGGCTTGTATCCGGTGGAAGCGGCTTGGGTGAGCCGGGACGCCACCATTCGCAAAGAAACTCTTGAGCCGAAAGTTATGGTGGGGCTGGAAAGCTATCCCATGCGTCCGGTGCCAGTGGTGAAGGACCGATGGGAAACCCTCGTCCCGGTGCCCGCAAGCAAGGACAGCATTCGCTACCGGTTCAAATTCGATTACGAATACAACGCCATCCCGGTTCCCCGGAAAAACAGCAAGCTCTCGCCCGAATACAAGCTGACCATCGTTGAGCCGAAGTAATCAAAGCGCTCAAAATGCGGCGTCGTAGAGGGATACGAAATCTTTCTTCACAACCGGCCTCGGGTTGAACTGCGCGGTCCATTGCCGGCTGGCTTCCTCCGCCAAAGCGGGAATCTTCGATCGCTTGACTCCGCATTGAGACAGTGAGCAAGGCAGGCCGCTGTCTTCCAAAAATTGCTCCAGCCTCGCGGCAAGCTTCTCGACGTTTTTTTGTCCGGTGAGTTTGACGTAACCGGCATTTGCGACAGGGTCTGCGGCGTTGAACCGCACCACATGAGGCAGCATCAGCCCGACAGCGTGGCCGTGGACAATTCCAAAATGGGCCGTCAGCGGGTTGGCGGCCGAGTGCGCCGCCCCGAGCATGCTGTATTCGATGGCCAGTCCCGCCAAGGCCGCGCCCAGTTGCATCCGGCCTCGGGCTTCAAGGTTATCGGGCTTTTTCAACACAGCGGGAAACCCGGAGGAGCACAACTGAAACGCCTCGCGCGAAAAGGCCAACGAAACGGCATTTCGCTTTTTTGTAACGGCGGTTTCCACCGCATGCGCGATGGCGTCGATGCCCGTGCAGGCGGTCACGCGCGCGGGTTGCGACAGGGTGAGCAGCGGATCAAGGATGGCCACGCGGGCGGCGGCCTTGGGGTCGAGGCAGGCCATTTTCTGGTGAGTGCGCTCGTCAGTGATCAACGCCGCGCTTTGGCATTCGCTTCCGGTGCCGGCCGTGGTCGGGATGGCAATGAGCGGCAGCATCGGGCGGGAGGCTTTTCCCACGCCCCAGTAATCCTGCATGCGGCCGCCATTGGTGAGAATGAAATTGCAGCCCTTGGCGGTGTCCATGGAACTGCCCCCGCCCAAACCCACGATGAAATCCACCTTTGCCTTCGTGGCGACAGCAACGCAGCGGCTGACATCGCGCGTGGTGGGATTTTCGCGGACTTTGTCGTAGATCGCCACCGTCTCAACGTGATCAAGCAAAGAGCGCATGACTCGCTCGGCGTGCCCGGCGTCGACTAGACCCGGGTCGGTGACCAAAAGCACCCGGCGAGCGCAAAGGTCGCCCGCCAGTTCACCCACGCGTTCTACGGCCTTGGGGCCGAACACCAGGCGCGTGCGCGGCGAGAAATCAAACCGGGCTAGGTCTGATGCCGTTTCCGGCGGCGTTTTCCGGTGCGCGTTATGCGACGAGTTTGACATCTGGCAATCTAAAATGGACTGCGAGATGCATTTTGCCATTCAAAATTGCTTGGAAATTCGTGTCTTGAATGACAGTGAATTATAGCGACAGGCCCAGAGGGTGGGCATGCCAAGGCGTGGCTGAAATGTTTTATTTTTTCCTCAATGGGACCGACAGTTCAATGGCTGTTCCCTTGCCGGGACGGCTGTTGACTTGAAACTCGCCGCCGATGCGTTTCATCCGCCTGGCCATGTTGGCCAGGCCGTTGCCCATCCCGTCGGACACCGGATACTCAAACCCTTTTCCATTGTCCTCCACGCCCAGGCGCAAGGTGTCGCCCTTGATCCGGAGCCGGACCCAGACTTCGGTGGCCTTGGAATGCTTGGCCGCGTTGTTGAGCGCCTCCTTGACGACGCAAAACAAATTGTGCCGCTCCTCCGAGGAGATGGGTGCCGTTGGCAGCTCCCCGGCAATGTCGAACCGGCAGGAAATGGGCGTCATGTCAAAGTAACTGCTGGCGTATTCGTTGAGGTAGAAGCCAAGGCGATCAATGGAATCGTTCCTTGGATTAATTGCCCAGACCATGGCGTCCATGTTGTCAATGACCTCTCGGACCAGGCCCGATGCGCGGCTGAAGACCGAAGCGTTAGTCTGCTGGCCTTGGGCGCGGCCCGCTTGGTCCAGAACCATGAGAATTTGTGTCAACCGAGCCCCCAGGTCGTCGTGCATGTCTCGGGCAATGCGCGCCCGCTCCGAATCCACGGCATGCTGCTGTTCCAGCCGCTCCAAGGCTCTCTGCATTTTCCGGCGCGTCAGATGCCGCGCAGTGCCGGCAACCATTCCGACAGCAACCAGAATGGCTAACCCCTGAAACCAGCTGGTTTGCCAGAAATGTGGCTGGAGGTACAGGGATATCGCTGCGCCGGTGTTGTTCCAAAGGCCGTCGTTGTTGCAAGCGGTGACGCGGAAGGTGTAATGGCCCGGCGGCAGGTTGTTGTAGTAGGCAACGCGCCGCGTCCCGGCGTCGTGCCAATCCTCATCAAATCCCTCCAGCTTGTAGCGGAAACGGTTCTTGTTGGCGGCCACCAGGCTTAGCGCGGTGTATTGAATTTCCAGGCCATTGCGGCCCACCGGTAAAATTAATTCGTGATTCCCCCGGTCATTTTTTTGGGAAAGAAGCAAGTGGGCGGAATCGAAAAGCACTTCCGGGTTTTCAGACCGGTGGCTGCTGGTTGCCAAGCCTTCAATAACCACTTCGGCCTCGAGTTTGTTGACTCGGATGCGCCGGGGATCCACCACGGCCACGCCTTTCAAGGTGGCGAACCAGAGGCGTCCGTCGCGCCCCTTCCAGGCTGACGGCTTGGCAGCGGGGTTGCACTGGGAACTGGGCATGCCATCATCGCGGCCGAAGACGGCGCACTCCAGGCGTGCGCGCTTTCCAGCCTTCATTTCGTCAAAACCATTCTTGGCGACGCGGAACACCCCATGGGAGGAACTCATCCAGAGAAATCCGAGGCCGTCGTCCAGAATGGCCTGCACCTCGTCGCTGAACAGGCCATCGGCCCGCCGAAACGAACGCCAGAAGCCGGTTTTGTCGAGGCAGTGCGCGCCGGCATCGGCCGTGCCCGCCCAGAGCACGCCGGATTCATCCTCGGTTACGCAAAACACCGGGCTTTGCGCGAGCGGCCCCTGTGAAACGGCCTTTTCAATTTTCCCAGAGACATGCTGACACAGGCCTTTGTCCGTTCCAATCCAGAGAGCCCCGTTCCGGTCCTGGTGCAAAGATCGAACGGCGGCAGGCAGGTTGTCCCCCTCGGCAAATCGCCTGAACAGCTTTCCATCCCTCATCTGAAGCAACGCTTGTCCCGCGCCGATCCATAAGTTGTTTTCACGGTCTGGCATCAACACGCGAATGGGCGAGTCCACGATGCTTTCGGCGGGTCCATAGCGGATCGAGACGCCGTCATGAACGCGGAACATGCCGCCGTTATAATCGGTGCCCACCCACAGGGCACCGGCTTGGTCCTCGCACAGCCCGAGCACCAGCACGGGCGATCGGCGTTCGCCCAACCGGAATGTCGTGATGATGCCGGCGTTTAATTTGTTAAGGCCACCACCCCAAGTGCTAATCCAGATTTCGCCGTCACGGCTTTCCAAGACCGATGTGACCTTATGATGTGACAGGCCATCCAAGCGGGATATGCCTTCAAAGATCTGCGGAGAGAGTTGAACCAGCCCGTCGGAAGTGCCCACCCACAACGTGCCTTCGCGGTCTTCAAAAAGACAGTTGACCTTGTCGAGCAATGGTTGACCGCCACGCATCAATGGCCGGGGTCGCACACCATCCATCCACGCCAAGCCGCCGTAGGTACCGATCCAAAGAATGCCTTCCCGGTCCTTGTGCAGGGCGCTGATGATGAGATCAGGCAACCCGTCCTGCTCGGTGAAGCGTTGAAACTCCGCGCCGGAGTTTCGAGTCAGGCCACTATTGGCCCCTATCCATAAGTCGCCCCGCTCATCGTGGAGAAGGGTGCGCGTTGTGCCGTAGGTGGCATGCCTCGGGATTTCCAATGGGCGCAGCGAGCCTCCATCAAAAAAGCGAACGCCATCGCCGGTTCCAACCCAAAGCTGCCCGTCTGGGGCAATGGTCATGGCGCGGATGACTTCCTCGGATAACTCGCCTTTGGCGATTTGGGCCCATTTGCCGTTTGAAAAACGAAACAGCCCGCCGATGGTTCCCGCCCATATCGAGCCATCAACGCCTTCGCAAAGGCTGCGCACCGCATTGTTTGCCAGCCCATCGGCTTGTTGAAAATGCGCCCATCGTCCTGCCTGCCATCGGAACACGCCGTCTTGATCGGTTCCTACCCAAACGGCTCCCTGCCGGTCCGCGCAAAGGGCGGCGACGGAAACATGTTCCGGCAATGGGGAGTCATGGGAGGACGCCGGAGTGAAGCGGACGCCATCAAACCGGACCAACCCGCGGCCGGTGCCAACCCAGAGATAACCCTCGGCCGATTGGGCAATGGCGCGGACGTTATTGTGGGGCAGCCCGTCATCGGCCTGCCAGATGCGCCGAATGTGACGGGTATCAGCATTGCCCGGCAGGAGCATCAATCCAGCCAGCCAAAAAATGCAGGCCAAATGACGTGTTCGGGCGGGGTGAATCATGCGTGGAGGAGCGTAGCAAAGACTTTAAAAAAAACCCATCCCAACTGTAGCTCGCGCTTGCTGGTGCATGCTCATTTTCTTTAAACTATCCGCACCTCATGCCCGCCAAGCCGATCAAGGTCGCTATTGTCGAGGACGATTCCCGTCTTCGCGAAAGCCTCTCAGCGCTCATCGAGGGATCGGAAGGTTTCAGGTGCCTTGGCGCGTTTCCTGATGCCGAAACGGGCTTGAAACTGATTCCCGCCAACTGGCCCGACGTGGTGCTCATGGATATTAATCTGCCCAACATGTCGGGAACCGAATGCGTCAGCCGCCTTAAGGCCGAAAACCCGTCGTTGCAGATCATCATGCTGACGGTCTACGTGGACGAGGAGCAGATTTTCAATTCCCTGGTCAGTGGCGCCAGCGGGTATTTAATCAAGAAAACCTCTCCAGCCCGTATTCTTGAAGCGATCACCGACGTCTGTTCCGGCGGCAGCCCCATGTCCAGCAACATTGCCCGGAAACTGGTCCAGCATTTTCAAGGCAAGCCCGCCAGCGAAACCCGGAACCTGACAAGGCGGGAGCATGAGATTCTTTCCCTGTTGGCCAAGGGGTATCACTACAAGGAGATTGCCGCCCAGCTTTCCATCAGCATGGACACGGTTCGGACCCATATACATAACCTTTACGAAAAGCTGCATGTGCGTTCCCGCACTGAGGCGGTCATCAAATATCTGGGTAAAACCGGTAATTAGTCGAAGCAGTTTCTCGAGTGGTTGCATCTTCCAGATATACGACGTTTGTGTGATTTTTTGCCAAGTCACGAGCTCGCCACTCACGCATAATGGTGATTGCCCAGATAGGCGTGCCTGATAGATTGGCTCCGGTCCCTCCCAAACGCGCAACAAATCTGCCTTCTTTCAAGCAGGCATTTCAACAAATCAAATAATCCGTCAAATCATAATGAACACCCGAACCCAATTACTTGTATTGAAGGCCGCCACCGGCCTGATGATGGCCTTTGGCATCGCCGACGGTTTCGCCCAGACGACCAAGGCTCCTCAGCCCGCCATCTGCGAACGCGCCTGCTGGACCGCCCGCAACGGCACCTGCACCACGACGATGTCCCAGTTGACCCGGGCCATCATCCATCATACGGCCAACCAGACGACGTTTAGCACCACAAGCCTGGAGCAATCCAAAGGCTATGTCCGGGGCCACCAGAACGGCCACATGGACGTCAACGGCTGGTGTGACATCGGTTACCATTTTCTCGTTGACGCACTTGGCAACATTTTTGAGGGCCGCAAGAACTCCATGACCACGCTGATCAAGGGCACCCACGCCGGGTGCGGCAACACCGACAGTTTCGGGTTCAGCTTCATGGGCTATTTTCATTCGCCCTACAATCAAGTGCCTCCCGTGGCCATGCGCAACGCGATGTACAGCGTGATTGCCTGGAGAATGCCCTCGGGCTGGACGCCCTACGGCACCCGCACCACTTATTCGGGGAGCTTGAATGGAACCGCCGCTCCGGTGGACTACCATAAATGGGTAGGCGCCAACCCCGGAACCGGCTGCGCCCTCACCTCCTGCCCCGGTGACATCATCATCAATAATTATATTACTCAGAACTTTTTAGGCGGCGAAATGCGCCGCTCCATCGCCACAATCCGATGGGAGCCCGTTGGCGCGGTTCCCAACAGCGTCTTTGTGGACAATTCCTCCTCCGGCTTCACCGCCTCGTCCAACTGGACCACTTCCACCACGATTCCAGGCTATAACGGCGTAGATTACCGCACGCGGGCCACTTGGGAGGGAAGTGACGTGGCCACCTGGACGGCCAACCTGCCGGTTTCGGGCAACTACCATGTTTTCTGCCAATACACGTCCCACTCCAACCGCGACGACACGGCCGGTTATTATGTGGATCACGCTGGCGGTTCCACCCGCGTGGACGTGAACCAGCAGCAAAATGGCGGCATGTATCAATTCCTGGGCACCTACAACTTCAGCGCCGGGAACAACACCATCCGGCTGTCATCCTGGTCGGCCACCGGCCAGTACGTCGTAGCTGACGCCGTCAAGTTCGTGAAGGAGTAACAGAGCTTACTGCTCGAATCCTTGTTTTAGTCATAGCTGGGTTCCCCGCCGGTGAATGTCGCCGGCGGGGTTTTATTTTCAAAGATGGGCTTCCCTTTGGTGTTGGATTTCATTTGGCCTGCCTGATCGGATGTTGATGCCACCCGACTACGACGAATGTGTGAGATGAAAGCTGGAAACGTGCTTGTATTTCACATTTACAGCCGATTGTGCTTGCCTGCCCTTCCGGTAAAATGTTTTCAGTGAACCCCCCGAAGAGGCGAGAACAGCCCGCCGTTTTTTGGGGTAACAACAATAAAACTAATCCAACAAACCAATAAATCATGAATACCCGAACCCAACTACTCCTGTTGAAAGGCGCCACCGGCCTGATGATGGCCTTGGGCATTTCCGACGGTTTTGCCCAGACGACTCCGGCCCCGCAGCCCACCATTTGCACTCGCTCCTGCTGGACGGCCCGGAATGGCACCTGCACCACGACGATGTCGCAGTTGACCCGCGCGATCATCCATCATACCGCCAGTTCCAGCGACTTCAGCACCACCAGCCTCGCCGATTCCGCCGCCCGCATGCGCAGCCATCAAAATTATCACATGGACAGTAATGGTTGGTGCGACCTGGGCTACCACTTCACGGTGGACAAGCTGGGCAACATTTTTGAAGGCCGCAAGAACTCGATGACCACCCTGATCAAGGGCACGCACGCCGGTTGTGGCAACACCGACACCTTCGGGTTCACGTTCCTGGGCTATTTTCATTCGCCATACAACAATGTTCCCCCCGTGGCCATGCGCAATGCCATGTACAGCGTGATTGCCTGGAGAATGCCCTCGGGTTGGACCCCCTACGGAACCCGCACCACCTATTCAGGCAGCCTCAATGGCACGGCGGCCAAGGTGGACACCCACAAGTGGGTCGGTGCCTCAAGCGGCAGCGGTTGCACTTCAACTTCCTGCCCGGGCGACAACATCATCAACCCCTATGGACTGGGCAGCAATTTTAACGCGGGCGAATTCCGCCGCTCCATCGCCACAATCCGATGGGAAGCCGTTGGCGCGGTTCCCAACAGCAAGTTTGTGGATAATGAAAGTTCCGGTTTCACCGCCTCGTCCAACTGGGCTACTTCCTCTTCGATTGAAGGGTATTACGGCAATAACTACCACACCCGTGCCACCTGGGAAGGCAGCGACGTGGCCACCTGGACGGCCAACCTGGCGGTCTCTGGCAATTATCATGTGTTTGCCCGATGGACAGCGCACTCCAACCGCGACGACACGGCCGGTTATTATGTGGATCACGCTGGCGGTTCGACCCGCGTGGACGTGAACCAGCAGGAAAATGGCGGCATGTATCAATTCCTGGGCACCTACAACTTCAATGCCGGCAACAACACCATCCGGCTGTCATCCTGGTCGGCCACCGGCCAGTATGTTGTGGCTGACG
>CALJZV010000613.1 GCA_937983475.1 uncultured Verrucomicrobiales bacterium | reverse complement strand
CAAACCACAAATCCAAATGATTTGTACAATGATTTTGATTACAATCCCCACGTAAAAGATCCCTTGGTGCGCTGGTCCGACGACTGGGATTTTCCAACCAACAAATTCCCGAATGCCGGCTGGCTGGGGCGCGTCCATCGCGGCACGCCGTGGCAGACCGTTTACCTCAAATCCGGCGTGCTGGACACTAACCGGTGGAACAACTGGGCGGGCAGCTATCACACTCATCCCACCAATGACTGGAAGCTGCTGGATGTGTTCACGGTGGCGCCCAACGACAACGCCGCGCGCGGCCTGCTGTCGGTCAACCAGCCCGGCGTGGCGGCCTGGTCGGCAGCCTTGAGCGGTGTGATTGCGCTGACCAATACCCCGACAGGCATCGGGCCTGTGGTCATCGAGCCGTGGCAGGTGCAGCCCATCGTGGATGCGATCAACGCCGAGCGGGCCAAGCGGCCCAACGGGCTGTTCCGTTACATGGGCGAAATCCTCTCCGTGCCGGAGTTGACGTTGAACAACACCAATTTCCTGAATCTCTCCTCCGCGTCGCAGACCGATTACGGGATCAGCGACGCCATGTATGAGCGCATCCCGCAGCAACTGTTATCGCTGATGCGCCTGGGCGAGCCGCGTCTGGTGGTCTATTCCTTTTGGCAGGCGTTGAAGCCGGCGGCCAACGGCCTGCTGCTCAACCCGACCAACCCGGATTTATTCAACATGGTGACCAATTACCAGATCACGGCAGAAGTGGCGACGCGCACGGTGCTGCGGGTGGAAGGCACGCCGCAGGAGCCCAAGGTCGTGGTGGAGAGCTTCAACGTGTTGCAGGAGGCCAAATGAGCGGGCGCGTATTGAAAAGTCAGAGGCATATTACCCTCCTCATGAGCGGCATGTACGCCTCCTCTCCCCATCCCTCTCCTCCATTACAATTGGAGGAGAGGGTGGCCGAAGGCCGGGAGAGGAGGAAACGCTTGGCGCGGCTTCGCGATCAAGGGCGCGCTGAGTTGTTGTGCGCGGCCATCGTGAATTCCCTCTCCCAGCGGGAGAGGGTCAGGGTGAGGGAGAGCGCGGGTAAACCCGTGGCTTTAAATGAAATTTCAGGACACGAATCAAGAGAGCAAACTGCGGTGAATAAAGGGACAAGCGGCTTGAAAACGCAGTGGCATTTCCCCCTCACCTCGGTCCTCTCCCTGAGGGAGAGGAGGGAGCACATCCGCTGCTACAAGGTTTATGAGGAGGGGGAGATCCTTGAAAAGCCTGTTGTGGCGTTGGCAGAAAATCTGACAAACTAGGAGTGATATTATGCGGTTTAGACCTATTACCTGGGCGTTGTTGAGCGTTATGTTTTTCATGGTGGCCGCGCTGTTCATGAAGCTGGCCAGGGAGCAGCGCCGTGAGCACGAGGCCCTTCGACAAAAGCAAACGATTTCCGAAACGCCATCACCCGCTCCCGCTCCCGCGCCGCAATCGGCGGCTCCCGCAGTCCGTTTTCCGGAACACCTGGTCACGGCGGTGACCGCCAAAGAGGCGGCCACCTTTGCAAAAAATGAAGCCATTCCCTACCGCGTCAGCAACACCACGGAAAGCGCCGACAGCCTTTCCCGGAACAACAGTGCAATTCTCCTTCGCAATGCGGTGATTGACACCTCCTCCGCGACGCCAATTGCCATTCCCGCCCACCTGCGCGCGGTTGGCGATCCCAAGAGCTACATTGTTCAGTCGCGTTCGGTGCTGACCGATGCATTTCGCGCCCGGCTCAAGGAAGTCAACGCGCAGATTATTTCCTACATTCCCAACAACGCCTATCTCGTGCGCGTGGACGCCGAGGGCGCGGCGCGGTTGGCCAAACTGCCGCAGACCCGCTCCGTGCTGCCATTCGAGCCGTATTACAAGCTGGAACTGCCGCTGCTGGAATTCGCGGTGGAAACCAAGCCGCTTCCAGCCGGCCAGCGGTTGCGGGTGACGCTCTTTCCCGGAGAAACGGATTCCGCGAGAACTGCGGTCGAATCGCTCGGCGCACGGATTCTCGGAGAGGACCGCTCGCCGTTTGGTCCGGAACTGATCGTGCAGGGCGGCAAAGGAGTTGTGGAAGCGGTTATTGCGCTGGCGCAGTCGCCGATGGTGCAGGGGATCGAGGAGTTTCACGACCGCATGCCGGTCAACGATCTGTCGCGGGTGCGACTGGGAGTCGCGGCCAACACGCTGAGCAACACGGTCAATTACCTGAATCTCAGCGGCACCAACATCCTGGTGAACATCAACGACACGGGGGTGGATGTCAGTCATCCCGATTTGACCAACCGGGTGATTGTTGGGGCAGGGACTCTGAGCACCGACACCGATGGGCATGGCACGCATGTGGCGGGCACGATTGCCAGCAGCGGATTGAACAGTCCGGACGGCAGTCGCGTGCCTGGTTCTGTTGCCAATGCGGATTACCGAGGCGTGGCACCGGGAGCGCAATTGTTGTCGCTGGACTTCACCAGTTTTTTCAACGCTCGGCTACAGGAGGTTGCGGCGCAGTCCAATTACGTTGCGTTGAACCGGACCAACGTGCTGATTTCCAACAACAGTTGGGGCTTTCCCGGCGTGCGCGGTTATAATTCCTCATCGGCCAGTTTCGATGCGGCGGTGCGCGACGCGCTGCCTGAACTGACCGGCTCCCAGCCGGTGTTGTATGTGTTCGCGGCGGGCAACGCGGGAGGCGGGACGGACAATGGTTTGGGCGGGTTTCCCGGAAGCGTTCGCTCTCCTGCCAATGCGAAAAACGTGATCACCGTCGGCGCGCTGGAGAGCCCGCGCAATATCACGAACGAGGTGACGCGAATCGAGGGCACCAATGTGATCCGTTTTCCGGAGTTTCTGGCGTCCACCGACAGTTCCAACCAAGTGGCTTTCTTTTCCAGCCGCGGCAATGTGGGCATCGGCATCGAGGGCGCGTTCGGGCGGGTCCAGCCGGACGTGGTGGCGCCGGGTTCGTTCATCGTTTCCACGCGGTCACAGCAATGGGACACCAATTTTTACTACAATCCGACCAATTTCCTGACCTCAGTGATCACCAATCTGGTCATCGAACCGGGTGAGACAAACTTCTTTTCGTTGTTCGTCCCGGATGACGCGGTGGAATTTCAGATCCATGCCTCCCCGCATGTCATTTCGACCAACCCGATTCCTCCGTTGTTGATTTTCACCAACCTGGCGTTTGATCCGCGTCCCTCGGTGAATCCGAACAATTTTGCGGCCACCAACAGCTTCATTCTTGGAGACACTCAACCCGGGTTCACCAACGGGGTGATGTGGTTTTACGACATCGTCAACACCAACAACGCGACGATTAATTACGACCTGCGCACCGTGGTGCTGACGACCAATGACGTGGGTGATTTCTTTGACCGATTGTTCGACCTGAACCAACTGCTGACGAATTATTATCGGTTTGAAAGCGGCAGCAGCATGGCTGCGCCAGCCGTGTCGGGCATGCTGGCGTTGATGCAGGAATTTTTTGCCACACAGGCCAGCGGCGGGATCAGCAATCCCAGCCCGGCCCTCCTCAAGGCGCTGCTGATCAACAGCGCTCGTTCGGCCAGTTCGGCCTATGACCTGAAGGTCAACAACACGGTCAACATCCAGGGCTGGGGCGCGCCGGATTTGCGCCGCGCGCTGCCATCGTCGAACCTGCTCACCTCGCCCGTGCTTTTATTTGACCAAAGCCCCACCAACGCGCTGGGCACCGACGAAATGGAGACTCGCGTCGTCACGCTTTCACCGGACGCACAGGACGCGCCGTTGCGGGTGACGCTGGTCTGGACCGATCCGCCCGGAAGCCCTCTGGCGGGAGTGAAATTGGTCAACGACCTGGATTTGGTGGTGACCAATCTCGTCACGGGGGATGTTTATTTCGGCAATAATTTCCCCGGCGGCGGCGACTTCAGTGACATTAGCCTCTTGGCTGACACCAACGGCACATTTACGGTGATCAACGACGCCCGCGACACGGTCAACAATGTCGAGAATGTTTACATCAACAGCCCGCTGGATGGGCAATACGCGATTTCCGTGATTGGCCGCCGGGTCAATGTCAACGCGGTCACCGCGCAGACCAACGGCATCAAGCAGGATTACGCACTGGTGATTTCCAGCGGCAACACCACGCTGGTCAGCCCGATCACCGTCTCCAACTCTGTCATTACCGCCAGTGTCTCCGCCAAGGTGACCACGATCACCAACGGGATTCCGCTGTTTGGACAGAGGGTGGGCGCCAATTCGCCGCTGCTCATTTCGCCTCACGGCGAGACCAATCAGTGGACCTTTTACATGTTGGAGAACACCAACGCCTTCACCAACGTCGCCTTCCTGACGTTCGCGCCGCCGAACCTGTCCGGCACCGCCCGCCGCGGATTCCAGGTGCCCACGCTTCGCAACCTGGAGGCGGACATTGACCTGTATGTTTCCACCGACCCGGCGTTGACCAACCTGGATGCCGCCGTGATCGCTTCCTCGCTCAAGTCCACCAACCGGGGTGGCACCGAAATGATTGTGTTGACCAACGCCTCGGCTGGGCCGTTCTACGTCGGCATCAAGTCTGAGGACCAGCGCGGTGCCGAATTCGGCTTCTTCGGCGTCGCCAGCGAACTGCCCTTCAGCCAGCAAAATCCTGACGGCAGCGTGGATGTGTTTTTCACGCCGGTGCCGCAATGGGTGCCGGATGGTTCGCCCGAAAACCCGGGGGGCATCACGGCGTTTGGGTTCAGTTTGTTCCCGATTGAACCGCGCAGGGTGGTGGTCACCAACACGATCTCCCATCAGCAGTTTGGTGACCTTGTGGGCACATTGTCCTTTGGGGAACAGTTCGTCGTCCTGAACAATCACTCGGGCCTCAACGGCGAGGAAGGCGGAACCGAAACCGTCATTTACAACGACCTCAACGAGGGCGACACACCTTACGCCCAGACGACCGATGGGCCGGGGAGCCTGGTGGATTTCATTGGTGAGCAGTCGCAGGGGCTGTGGACATTTATTTTGCAGGACAATGCGCTGAGCGCCACGGGCGCCCTGTCCAATTTTCAGATTCACTTGGAGCCGCAGGCGACAAATGACCCCAATGCGTTCGTTACCCGCGACGTTCTGGCCAACCAGTTCATCTTTGACTTTGTGAACGTGCCGGCCAATGCCACCAACCTGATTGTGGACGTGCAGTTTGTTGGCGGGAACCCCGGCGACAGGGTGGAAGTGTATCTGCGCAAGGGGCGCATTCCGACGCGCGCGCCGAATGGCAGCGACAAGTCGGCCACCTTCATTCAGCCGGGCGGATCGCTTTCGCTCAGTGTCAATGATTTGCCGCCGTTGAGCGCAGGGCGTTACTTCCTTGGATTGTTCAACCCGGGCGCGACGACAATCACCGTGCGTTACCGGATTCGGCTGGAACTGGATGTCAATCCGGCTTCGTCCAGATTCTTCACGGTGAACACCAACACGCCGTTGATTGACGACGCGTTGACGCGATCCACGATTTTCGTGAACAGCACCCAGACCATTGCCAGCGTGCAGGTCGGCGTGCGTGTGGATCATCCTCGCGTCTCTGATTTGTCCATGCACCTGGTGAGCCCGAGAGGCACGCGGGTGCTGTTGTTTGAAAACCGTGGCGGGCTGGCGCCGACCGGCTTGGGGGCGACCAATGCTCCGAGCACCAACTTTGTCACCGTTTTGACCAGCAACTTTGATGCGGCCACTCCCGGTGGATACGCCTCGCCGTCAACTGTCGATGGATGGACCGTCGGCCCGGTGGGCTCGGTGGATGTGGTGAATGACCCGGCTGTGGCTCATTCCGGCGACCAGGTTCTGGCGCTGAACAATTCAAGCCTGTCGAGGGTCTTGCCCACGCAGATTGGCCGCAATTACCTGCTTACCTTCATGAGTCGCTGCGAAACGCCGCTGCCGGGCACGTGCACCGTCAATGGTCAATATGTTCTGGATGGCGGCGCGCCGGTGCCATTTACAGGCACCAACGCCTGGGTGACCAACGCGGTGGCGTTCACGGCGGCGGCCAACGGCACGGCGTTCGATTTCAATTCTGTGGATACGGGAATGCTTCTGGACACGATCACCTTGCAGGAAATTGAGGTGGATCCGGGCATTGTCTATGCCGTGTTTACCGAGAACACCAACCTGTTCCCGCAGATGATCAAGTTCGCGACGCCGCCCTTTGGCACCAACACCGCGGGCACCACCAACCTGGCGTTTGTGACCAACAGCTTTGAAACTGCGCTGGCTGGCATGTATGCCACCGGCAGTGTCGTGGAAGGCTGGACGGTGACATCCAGCAACGTCAGCGTGCTGGCAGAGCCCGCCTTCGCGCATTCCGGCACCAATGTGCTGGCGCTGAGCGCGGTTTCCGGGACCACCAATGGAACTTTGGGCGCGGTCAGCCGGACTTTGGTCACGGTTCCGGGCCGAACGTATCAGATGGACCTGGCCTACCGTCGGTCGCCCTCCAGCTTGATTCACTGGTGGCCGGGCAACGGGAACGCGCAGGATGTGATTGGCGGGCAGAACGGCACGCTCCAAAACGGCGCCGCGCTGACTGCCGCGCATGTGGGCCAAGGATTCACGTTTGACGGGGTGGATGATTATGTGAGTGCCGGGACATCGGCGGGTAATTTTGGAACGAACGATTTTGCCGTCGATTTTTGGATAAACACCGCTTCAGCTCGCCATGAGGCCATTATAAGCAAGCGTCCCTCGTGTGGTGCGGCCAGTATGTTCGACATACGGATGGGAGCACCCAGCTTGGGAGCGGGAATTTTGGATTTGGAGGCGTATTCAGATGGGGTTGGCAGCGACCCGTTGAAAATCTCCACAACAGTGCCCATCAATGACGGAGCGTTTCATCATATCGCGTTTGTAAGGCGTGCGACCGATGTTTTTGCCTATGTTGATGGTGTATTGAACGCGACCATCGCCACGGCGGGCGTCACCTCAATAAGCAATGCCGCCTCACTTTGGATGGGCAGGAGTGACTGCATAGGCGTTGATACCACCCAATATTTCACCGGCCAACTGGACGAAATCGGCTTCCACAACCGCGCCATTTCCGCTGACGAAATCCGCTCCATTTTCCTGGCGGGCACTGTGGGACGCACCGATGCCAGTTATCCGCCGACCAATGCGCCGCCCGCCGTGGCCCATGTCATTGTCAATGGCCTGACCAATGTCCTCACAGGCGTCAACGCATGGACGCCTTTCACCACCAGTTTCCTGGCGGTCAACACCAACACTGTGGTGACCATTGCCGGCGTGACCAATGGCTTCTGGGTGGACTCGCTCCAGGTTGCCGAAGTGACCGGTGGCCAGTTTTATTTGCCTGAGGAATCGCTGCGGTTGCTCGTGGGAGAACGCGCCTTCGGCAACTGGCATCTGGAGATCTGGGACACCCGCGCCGGGGCCGCCATCGGGGCGGATTTGATCAGTTGGCAGTTGCAGTTTGTCTTTGCCGGAGCCGCCGGGCTGAACGTGGTTCCCGCGCCGCTGCCTCCGGGCACGTCCATGGGCGGCGTGGTGCGTGGCAATGAGATTGTTTACTTCACCGTTCAGGTGCCGGCCACCGCGACCTTTGCCACAAATATACTCACCAGCCTGGGTGGCAATCTGGACTTGTTATTTAACCAGAACTCGGCGCCCACCGGCGGCATCGGGGACACCGTGCTGCTGGCGGCCACGACGGCGGGGACCGCCGTGCTGACCACCAATGGCGCGCCTCCTCTGTTGCCCGGCCAGCGTTATTACCTGGGCGTGCGCAACACGAACCCGGCGCAGACCAATAATTTCATTTTGCGCGTGGATTTCGACCAGACCGACCCTGCGGCACCCGCCGTGACGGCCTTGACGAATGCCATTCCTCTGTCGGCAACCATCACCAATGGCAATGCTCTGCAGTATTACCAGTTCGATGTCTCCACCAACGCGCTCAGCGTGGCGTTTGAAATCCTGGGGGCCAACGGCAATGTGGACCTGTATGTCCGGCGCGGTCTGCCGCTCCCCAATACCGCAAGCTATGATTACCGGAGCATCAACCCGGGAACCACGGATGAACTGGTTTCGGTGGATGAAAATTCACTGCCGATGCCACTGAATCCCGGAACCTGGTATCTCGGCGTGTTCAACGCCACCGGTGTGCCGGTGAATTACCAGGTGCGCGCCACGGAGGTGTCGGCGAACATCATCGTCCTTACAAACGGTGTGCCGCTTGACTTCACCGCCAATGTCGGCGCGCTCACTAATTTCTTCCAGTTTGTCATAGACCAGACCAACTCGGCGGCGCTGTTCGAACTCTACAATCTTTCTGGCAACGCGGATCTGCTGCTGCGACGCGGCGCGTTCCCCAACACGCTGGCGTACGATTTCAGCAGTGAAAACGCTCCCGGACCGCTCTACGAGCAGATCGTGGTCCGGACCAACGGCTTTTTGCCGGTGCTCAACGGCGTCTGGTACCTAACGGTGCCCAACAATGAAGCCGTTCCGGTGACCTTCACCATTCGCGGCATCGTCAGCGCCAACGGCCTGCTGGTGAGCGGACGTCCCATTCAGCTTGTGTTGATCGCGGTGTTTCCGGACGGCAGCCTGCAATTCCGATGGGATACCGTGGTTGGCGAACAATACGAGGTGCAGTCCTCGACCGATTTGATCACGTGGACGCCGGTGCAATTGATCACCGCCACGGGAACCGTGATTTTATACACCACGCCTGCGCCCGCCGGGTCGCCGGTCTTCTACCGGGTGCAGCAAATTCCCTTGCCATGAGCATCCTGGTCCTCGCGCTCAATCCATCAGTGGACGTTGAGTGGCTCGTGGATCGCGTGCGCTGGGAGGAAAAGAACTCCATTCAAGCTGAGCGGCGCTGGCCGGGCGGCAAGGGCGTTAATGTCGCTCGCTGGCTTCAGTTGTTAAACGCTCCTCATCACCTTGTGCTGCCGCTGGGTGGGCAAACCGGAGAAGAACTCAGCGCCGGACTGCAAAGGGAAGGCATTTCCTTTGCGTCGATTCCATTGCAGAAGCCGACGCGCGCGAACCTCATTGTCACGGGTGACGAGCGAGGGCAACTGCGCTTCAATCCGGCGGGGCCTTCACTTTCCTCAGACGAATGGACGCAAGTGCTGAAAACGATTCGGGATCAAGCAGCGCGTTCCCGTGTCGTGATGCTCTCAGGCAGTCTGCCGGCCGGCGCGCCCCCTGACGCCGCCGCTCAGGTTTTGAATTGCGGCAATTTTGAGGAAATTAAAACC
>CALJZV010000612.1 GCA_937983475.1 uncultured Verrucomicrobiales bacterium | reverse complement strand
AGATGAGGAAAGAAAAACAGCTCGCAACCCCTGCCTGACTCGGAGGCGATCCGGCTCAGGTCAGCTTCCTCAATTTGGGACGGCGGCGGCGTGGCTTCCTGGGCTGCCTTGACTTCAAATCCGAAGGAGCGGAGCACGCGTTCCAGCGCCAGGGAAAATTCCGCCACCGTGACAAAATTCTTGCCCAGTTCGTCACGGAAATAATGGAGCACCGCCGCGGAAGCGTTCCGGATGATTTCCGGGTCTAGAAGGTTGGCGGCGTCGCCGATTAATTCGATGGTGACCAGTTCGGCGGGACAAGGGATGTTTTCACCGTCGGACGTCTGGAAAATCAAACAATCTGGGTTGAGCTGGATCATCGCGTTTCCTTTCCAATTTTTTGACTTCCTGCACAAAATCGCCGGCCTCCTCGAACCGGCGGTACACACTGGCAAAGCGAACATAGGCCACCGGGTCAAGTTCGCGCAGACCCTCCATCACCCGCTCCCCAATCGCCAAGCCCGGAACCTCGCCCTCGTAGGCGTCGGAAATTTCCTGGTGAATTTTCTCGGCCAGGTCCTCCATTGTCTCCGGGCTGACCGGTCGTTTCTGGCAGGCTCTGCGGATGCCCGAAAGCAGCTTCTCCCGGGAGAATTCTTCGCGGCGGCCGTCGCGCTTGATGACGACCAATTGCTCGCGCTCGATGTGTTCGTAGGTGGTAAACCGCTGGCCGCAGGCAAGGCATTCGCGGCGTCTTCGGATGGTCATCCCCTCGCGCGAGGCGCGTGAATCAATTACCTTGTCGTCCTGGTTGCCGCACTTCGGACAGCGCATAATTCCTCGACCACTTTGAAATGTGGCCGGAGAGTTGGTATCACACAACTAATTGTGGCGTCAAGGGAGCGACCGGGTTTTTCGGGTTTTATTTTGCTATGAGGAAACCGTGCCATTTACCGGCTGCCGCGCGGGTCGAATGCGTCCCGAAGACCGTCCCCCAAAAAGTTCAGCGCCAGCAGCGTCGTCACCAGCATCGCCCCGGGATAGACCAGCAGCCACCAGTAAATGCGCAGCGGGTTGATCTGGTGCGCGCCCTCCGCAATGAGCGAGCCCCAACTGGCCTGCGGCGGCTGAATGCCCAGACCCAGGTAACTGAGGAAACTTTCGTAGAGGATGATCGCCGGCACGGTCAGGGTCAGATAGACCATGATGATGCCGTACACATTGGGCAAAATGTGCTTCCACAGGATCCGCGCGTGGCTCGCTCCCAGCACGCGGCTGGCCTCGACGAAATTCCGCGTCCGCAGCGACAGCACTTGGCCGCGCACAATCCGCGCCATGGTCAGCCACGACACCGCGCCCAGGCCGATGAACAGGAAGATCAAGGGCGCCTTGGCGCCCATCGGCGTGGCGAACGCGGTGTTGAGCCACTGTTTCAAGGTCTTTTCAAATGTCGTGAACAGCACGATCACGAACACAATCGAAGGCAGGGAGTAAAGGATGTCCACAAACCGCATCATATAGTTGTCGGTGCGGCCTCCGGCGGATCCGGCAATCGCGCCCCTCAGGACGCCAATGATCAGGCTGACGCCCGCTCCCACGGCGCCGACCAGCAATGAAATGCGCGCGCCGAAAAACACGCGGCTGAGGGAGTCACGCCCATGCACGTCGGTGCCAAACCAATGCTGCCCACTCGGCGGCTGGAACTGCGCGTCGGAAATCGCCTCCTGCGAGTAGGTCAATGGCTTCGGCAACAGGGCTGCCACCCTGGGATGACTGAAGGCCGGCCAGAGCAGGGCCAGCAACACCAGCGCCGCCAGGAACCACGCGCTGATCACCGCCGGTTTATTTTTCCGAAACCGCTTCCAGGCGCGCTGATTCGGGGTCAGGTGCGCAATCGCCGCCTCATTCATACCGCACCCTCCGATCAAGAAGGCTGTAGCTCAGGTCCACCAGCAGGTTCATCACCAGCAGGAGCACCGCGTAGAGCAGGACCAACCCAACCACCATCGTGTAGTCGCGGTTGATGGTGCTGTTGACCATGAACACGCCGATGCCGGGAATCCGGAAAATGTTCTCCACGACGAACGAGCCGGTCAGCAGGTCGGCCAGCAGCGGCCCTGAGTAGGAGACCACCGGCAGCACCGCCAGGCGGAATGCGTGCTTCCACAAAATGGCCGATTCGCTCAGCCCCTTGGCGCGCGCGGTGGTGATGAACCCGGCGTGCAGCGTGTCGGTCATGCCTTCGCGCATCAGCCGCGCGATTCTTCCGGAAAAATAAAGCCCCAGCGCGACTGTCGGCAAAATGAAGTGCAACGGCGAGTGCCACAGCGCCACCGGCAGCCACTGGAGTTTCATCGCGAAAATCATGATGAGAACCGGGCCCACCACAAACGCCGGAATGCAGAAGGCCAGCAGCGCGAAAAAGCTGCCGATGTAATCGCCCCATTGGCCGCGCCGCACCGCGGTGTAAAAACCCAGCGGAATCCCCACGCCCATGGCGAAACAAAACGCCATGCCGCCCAGCGCCAGCGACACTGGCAAACCCTGCTTGATGATGTCGTTGACAGTGTGGTTGCGGTATTTCAGCGACGGGCCAAAATCGCCCTTGAGCACGCCGCCCAGGTAGCGGAAATACTGCTTCACCAACGGCTCGTCCAAATGGTATTTGGCCCTCAGAGCGCGCTCGATCTCCGGCGAGGCAGGTTTGCGCTCGCGGTCAAACGGCCCGCCGGGCGCCACGCGGATCAGCGCAAAGGCCATGAAGCTGATGATCAACAGCAGCGGAATCATGGTCAGGATGCGCTTGAGGAAATACATGGGTCAGTTCCTGGATTCGCGGTTGCGGCTCACCCTCCGGATGGCATGAATCGGATGCTCGTCGAGCAGGTTGAAGTAAATCCCTTCAATTTCCTTAGGGCGAAAGAAATTGACGCCCGCATAAAAATAAAGCGGCGCAATCGGCACTTCCTCGCGGATCAACAACACCTCGGCTTCCTGGAGAATTTTCTCCCGTTTTTTCGGGTCGACCTGGCGGTTGCCCTCGCGGATCAATTCGTCATAGCGCGGGTTTTTCCAACCGGTGCGGTTGTTTCCGTTGTCGCCCATGAACATGTCCAAAAACGTGTTCGGATCATTGTAGTCGCCAATCCAACTGCTGCGGCTCAGGTCGTAATCCAGCGCGCTTTGGGCGGCCAGATAGACCTTCCATTCGGCCTGGCGCAGTTCCATGCGCACGCCCAAATGCTCCTTGAACATCGCCTGCAACTCGACGCCGATCTGCTCGTCGAGCTTGCCGCTTTTCAACAAATACACCACCGTCGGGAATCCCTTGCCGCCGGGGTAGCCCGCCTCGGCCATGAGCTTGCGCGCCGTCTCGGGATCATAGGCCAAGCCCTTGGGCGGTTGGTAGGTCACCATGCCCTTGGGCACAAAATGCGTCGCTGGTTTCTCGCCCGCGCGGGTGATTTTTTCCACAATCCGCTGTTTGTCGATGACCATGGAGAACGCCTTGCGCACGCGGACATCGTCGAACGGTTTGCGCGTGACGTTGAACCGCATGAAGAATGTGCCGAGGTAATCAAACTGATGGCAATCCGGACGAAGGCTCAGCACGTCCATCAGCTCGCTGGGAATGATGGTTTTGTCCCAGAGAATGTCGGCCTGGCCGCTCAGATAAAGGTTCATCGCCGTCATGGCTGATTCCATCGGGATAAAGTCCACAAGGGTGTTTTGGACATTGGCCGCGTCCCAGTGTCGCGGATTTTTCCGAAGCCGGACACGGTCGTGAATGCGCCAGCTTTCCAGCGTATACGGGCCGCTGGTCGGCAGCGGCTTTTCCATGATCCAGCGGTCGCTATGTTTTTCAATGGAGTCGCGCGGAACGACAGCCAGCGTGGGAAAAGCTGCCAGATCCAGAAAAAACGGCGTCGGCCCGGTCAATTCCACGCGCAGGGTGTAGTCGTCCATCTTGTGGATTCCGAGGGCCGAAGGATTCTTGATCTTGCCGGTGTTGTATTCCTCCGCGTTCTTGATGAAGAAAAGCTGCCCGGCGTACTCCGCGCCGGTCATGGGATCGAGCACCCGCAGCCAGGAGTAAATGACGTCATCCACATTGATCGGTTCGCCCGTGGACCAGACGGCGTTGGTGCGCAGGTGAAAAATATAAACGCTGCCGTCGTTCAGTATCTCCCAGCGCTCGGCCAGTCCGGGAACGGGAACCGCATCCTTGGGGTCCAGGCGGGTGAGCCCCTCAAAGAGGCCACGCACGATGCGGGCTTCCCCCTGGCCGGTGATGATCGCCGGGTCAAGCGACTCGGGCTCCGCGCCGTTGATAATGACAATGTCGGCCTGCTCGGTGACGGCCGAGGAGCAGCCTGAAGTTCCGAGGCCCGCCAAGGTTATCGCGGCGCTGGCTGCCAGGTTCCGGCAGATTTGGCGCCAAAAAAAACGCAACCTCCCCGAACTGTTTCCGAGGAGGCGCGTTAGACTCTTCATTTTCTCTCGAGGAGAAGCTTATTGCGGTGCAGGAGCTCCTTCCGTGGGCACGGGCGTTGCGGGCGGGGCTGCCGGAGCCGGAGTTGTCAGCGGCGGTGCGGTTTGCGCCGGCGCGCCGGACTTCTGTTGCAGTTGTTCCTCCACAGCCGAGACGCGGCCGCCTTTGGTCTGCATGCCGGTGATGACCGACAGCAGCAGGGCGATGCCGAGAAAGCCTCCTGCCGCGTATTTGGTGATCTTGGTCAGCGCGGTGCCGGTTCCCGCGCCGAACAGGGCGTCGGTGGTTCCGCCGCCGAAGGCAACGCCGGCGCCGGCTTCTTTTTTGGGCAGTTGCACCAGCACCAGCAGCATCAGCAAAAAGCTGTCGAGCACCAGGATGGCGGTCAAAAACCAGGTCAATATGGTCATCATAATGTGTGTGTTCCTTAAATTGAGTTTTTAATGATGTCAGAAAAACTACGGATGTCCAGCGAAGCGCCGCCCACCAATGCGCCGTCCACGTCGGGTTGCTCCATCAACTCGCGGGCGTTGGCCGGCTTGACGCTGCCGCCGTATTGGATGCGAACGCGCCTGGCTGTCGCCGCGTCGAACATCGAGGCCAGCACGTTGCGGATGAACGCATGCACGTCCTGCGCCTGCTGGGAGGTGGCCGTCTTGCCGGTGCCGATGGCCCAGACCGGCTCGTAGGCCAGGATGGTTTCGGTGATCTGGTCCCGGCTGAGCCCTTCAAGGCTGCCGCGCACTTGAGTTTCGACGACCTGCTCGGTCTTGCCGGTTTCGCGTTCCTCAAGCGTTTCGCCGACACAGACGATGGGCTTGAGCGAGGCGGCGTGGGCGGCCTGGGCTTTATTGGAAATCAACTCGTCGGACTCCCTTTGGAACTGGCGACGCTCGGAGTGGCCGAGAATGACATAACGCACCGAAAATTCTTTGAGCATGCCGGCGCAGATTTCGCCGGTGTAGGCGCCAAAATTCTGCTCGCTCATGTTCTGGGCGCCCAGGCGGATGTTGGAATCCAGTATTTCCTTGGAAACCGATTCCAGAGCGGTGAAGGGCGGGCAGACCACGATGTCCACTTCCTTGACCTCCTTCAGCTCCCGCTTCAAGCCGAGAATCAGCGTCTGGGCCTCGGCAACGGTTTTATTCATCTTCCAGTTGCCGGCGATGATCAGTTTGCGTTCTTTGTTCATGTTGTTTTCGGGATGGGGTGAAATCGCTGTGGCGGTTTATTTATCCGTAAGGCAGGCCACGCCGGGCAGCTCCTTACCTTCAAGAAATTCCAGGCTCGCTCCGCCGCCGGTGCTCATGAAGGTGACCTTGTCGCCCATTTTGTATTTGTTGAGCGCTTTGACGCTGTCCCCGCCGCCAATGATGCTCTTGGCGCCAAACTGTGTGGCTTCAACCGTCGCCCGGGCAATGGCAATGGTGCCCTGGGCAAAGCGCTGGTCCTCGAACATGCCCATCGGGCCGTTCCACAAAATCGTCCGCGCCTTGCGGATCACCTCAGTGTAGGCGCGCGCGGTGTCGGGGCCGATGTCAAAACCCTCGGCGTCGTCGGGAATGTGCGGCTGGTTGTTCAGGCGCGGCGACTTCAGCTCATAGATCGGCTTGCCCTTGGCGTTAAGCTGGTCGGTCTTGACCGGCGTGGCGACAATGTTGTCCACGGGCAGCAGGAACTGGACATTCTTCTCCTTGGCCTTGCTCAACGCGGCTTTGGCCACGTCCACCATGTCGGGTTCCACCAGCGACTTTCCGGTTTTGAAGCCCAGCGCCAGCTTGAAGGTGTAGGCCATGGCGCCGCCGACCAAAATGGCGTCGGCCTTGTCGAGCAAGCGGTCAATGACCTGGATTTTGTCGGACACCTTGGCGCCGCCGAGAATGACCACAAACGGCCGCTCCGGCTTTTCAAGTTCGTCCCCGAGAAATTTCAATTCGCGCTCCATCAGCAGGCCTGAGGCGCATTTGCCGCCGCGCGAAGCCACCACGCGGGCCACTCCCTCGGTGGAGGCGTGCGCCCGGTGCGCCGCGCCAAAGGCGTCGTTGACATACACATCGGCCACTTTGGCCAGCTTTTCGGCGAACGCCGGATCGTTGGCCTCCTCCTGGGCGTAAAACCGCACGTTTTCCAAGAGCAAAATATCGCCTGGCTGAAGCGCGGCAGCGGCCTGCTCGACCTTCTCCCCAATGCAATCGTCCACAAACTGAACCTTGCGCTTGATCATTTCGCCCAGCTTGTCGGCCACCGGCTTGAGCGACATGGAGGGCTCGCGTTTGCCCTTGGGACGTCCCAGGTGCGCGGCGAGGATGATTTTGGCGCCTTTTTTAATCAGCAGCTCGAGCGTGGGCAGCGTCTCCTTGATGCGGGTGACGTCGTTGATGGCCATTTTCCCCTCTTTTTCCTCCATGGGCACATTGTAGTCCACGCGCATGAACACGCGTTTGCCGCTCAAATCCAAGTCGTTGATTGTCAGTTTTGCCATAGCAAATTGTGGGCGATGCGCCCGTCGAGTCGTTTTGAAACCGCGGCGGGAGGACCGGGCTTCGCAAAACAGGGGGCGCAGAATAGCCCAGACGCCCAATCAGTCAAAGGGGAAATTCGGCCTTAATTTTCCAGTGGCGCAGCAGGGTTGCGGCGGTCGCACGACTGGCGGAAACCATTTCCTCGGAACAGAATTGAGCCACGGATGAAACACAGACGGGCACAGATATAAAACCCTGCGTTTAACGCTGATCTCAAGCCCCATCGGGGCGAAATAATATAGCCCCGGGCAAGCGCAGCG
>CALJZV010000611.1 GCA_937983475.1 uncultured Verrucomicrobiales bacterium | reverse complement strand
CCACAAAGGTCATAGGCACGCCGCCATAGGTCACGTTGGTGATGACATTGGCCACAATGCTGTAATCATAGCTGACATTGACCAGCAGCAGCCGATTGGCCCCCGCGCTGTTGGTGTGCGACCAGGAAAGATTGCTCAGCACTGTCACACCCGAGTCCGTGCTGGAAACCGAGTCCACGCGAACCACTTGCCCTTGGGCTTGAGCCACCCACAGGCAAATGAAAACCCCTGTGACCGTGCCAGACAATATTCCTCTCATACAAGCTGTGCCAGTGAATCGAACTGCGGACTCTGGTTTAGGTAGCAATTCCGCGGCCAACCTGAGGATCCATCTTTGAAATGTAAGGAGAACCCCCGCAATGCGAGGCATTTAACAATTATTTCTCGCTCCCGAAATCCCTGCGTCCAGGAAATCGGTTTTCCACTGTACCAAAATTAGACCTCGCCAGTGCCAGCCCTGGTACACCGTGGCTCCTCCGAGGACGAAGAAGCGGTTAATTGGTTTGTCAGCGGACATCCGGTCGGGCTTAATCGGCCATTGTTTTATGGACTGGCTCACAAACCTTATTTGGTACAATGACAAGCTTTTCGGCATTGAGTGGAGCGTCTGGAAGGTCATTGGCTGGGCCGGAAACCTGATTTTTTTCTCCCGCTTTTTTGTCCAGTGGTACGCCACCGAGCGGAACAAGCAGGTGGTGGTGCCGGCGGCATTCTGGTGGTTGAGCCTCGTGGGCTCGCTGCTCCTGCTGATTTACGGGCTTTGGCGGCGGGATTCGGTGTTTATTTTCGCCTACCTGTTCACGTGGATTCCCTATATCCGAAACTTGGTCATTCACCATCGGCACACCAAACGACACCAGATTTGCATCCAGTGCGGCGTGGCATCACCTCCTGCGGCTAACTTCTGCTCGACCTGCGGCTCTCACTTGGTTCCCGAAACGGCCCATGCCAACCAGCCCAAGATTGAAAGATGATCAGGGTGTCTGTGGTGGCGCGGTTGGGATTCCCGCTCCCTGGGAGGCAGGGGCAAGGCCATACTTGGCAAGCACAGGAACGAAGTCCGGATGTTGCTGCGCAAATGCCTGCAAGCTCTTGATGAAGCCCTCGATGGCCGGGCCCTCGTTTTTCTTATAATTTTCCACCAGTTGATTAACGGTTGGGCGATTGGCACTCAACTCCTTGCGGACAGTGATCACTTGCCGCAGAAGATAGAGATTGATGGAGCCTGAAAAAACCAGCAACACCACCAACGCGGCGATAAAAAGGTTGCGCAGACCCGCCAATTGCTGCTGCAACGACTGAAGTTCTCTCTCGGGCTGGGACGACGGCAAAGTTGTTTCCTCGGTATTCATGAAGATTCCAGTATTTATTTCGCGTTTTTCTGCCCCGCATTGGGAGCGGGAGCCGGCTGGATGTCTTGAGGGACGCCGACCGATTGCAGGACCGGTTTGATGGCCGGATTGCGCTTGCTGTACTCCACAGCCTCAGTCAGCAAGGCACGGGCAAGGTTTTGCCGGTTGTTGACGAAACTGGCCTGAGATTGCAGCGTGCGGAGGCTCTTCACGTTTGTCACATAAATCACAGTGAATACGCCCGAAATCAGCACACTCACCGCCAGCAGCCCGATCAAAATCATTGGAATCAGTTTTTTATCCATAAAGTCCGCTGCACTTAACCACGCAAACCGCCGTTGTTCAATGGGTTTCTACGTCGTCCTCGCAATGGCGCACGCAGTGTCCGTGCGCATGCTCCAGTGAATGCTGGAAGAATTTGTTCTTTCCAGCCGCATCCCCCTCGCCTCCGCCAACCACTTTCAATACCCTTTTCGCTTTGGCCACCAACGCGCGCCGTTCGGCCTCCAAAGCTGTCGCGCGCTCCTCCGAAAGGCTGCGGTCAAAGTATTTTTTGCCCTCGATCCATGTCTGTAGGCACACCGAGGTGGAATCCAGCGGATGGCCCGACCAAAGAGCAAAATCGGCATCCTTGCCCGGCTCCAGTGAACCGACCCGGTGATCAATGCGAAGCTGTTTGGCCGGGTTGATTGTGACGAAATTCACCGCCGCCTCCTCCTTGACTCCGCCGAACTTCACCGCCTTGGCCGCCTCAAAGTTCATCCGGCGCGCCAGGTCCGACGAGTCGGAGTTGAACGAAACCAGCACACCGCGGTCGTGCATGAGGCTGCCGGCGTGGGGAATCGCATCGAACACCTCAAACTTGTAAGCCCACCAGTCGGCAAAGCACGAGGCGCCCGCGCCGTGACGGGCAATTTCATCAGCAACTTTGTAGCCCTCCAGCACATGCTGCAAGGTGCCGACCTGCACATTGAAGGTTTCCATCAACCGCAGGAATTCAAGGATTTCATCCTGCCGGTAGGAATGGCAATGAATCCACCGCTCGCCCCGGAGTATTTCGCCAATGGCCTCCAGTTCCAGATCGCGGCGCGGCGGCACGCCACCGGACTGCTTATATTTTTCCATAACATCCAGATACTGCTGCGCGGCGTAAAAGCGGTTGGCGATGAAGGTGCGCACGCCCATGCGGGTCTGCGGAAACCGCGTCGTGTATTTCTCGCCCCAGTTGGCCTGCTTCACATTTTCTCCCAGGGCGAATTTGATCCCCTCGGGAGCGCCCTCGAACTTCAGTTCCTCGGGGGACGCGCCATCGCGCAGCTTGATGACCTGGTTCTGGCCACCGATCGGATTGGCAGAGCCGTGAAGCAAATTGGCCACCGTGAGGCCGCCGGCCAGTTGCTCGTAAATGTTGCCTGTCTCCGAGTTGACCACGTCCCCGATCCGCACCATGGCCGAGGATGGCAATGTGGACTCGTTGACCGAGCCCAGAATCATTGAGTGGCTATGGCAGTCAATCAGGCCCGGGGTCACATGCAACCCGGTGCCGTCGATCACCACGGCGTTGGTGGATGCCGAAGGCTTCCCGTCGTTGCCCACGGATTTTATTTTACCATTGGCGAAATGAACTGAGGCATTTTTCAAAATGCCCTTCGGACTGGAGGTCCAGACCGTCGCATTGGTCACCCAAACCTCGGCCGGAACAGCAAATGGGCCTAGCCCCTTAAACGGCGGTTGCGCCACGCGCTGTTGCAACTCATTCTTCTCGCCTTCTTTCTTTTCCTTGTCGCCCTCCTTTTTGGACTCCGCGGCCTTGGCGTCAGCCTTGGCAGCAATCAAATGATGAATGCCCTCAATCCAGACCGAGCGCACCTTGGCCTCGCCGTCAAAATAATTGCCGTCCACCAATGTGAGGTTCGCCAGTTTTCCAGGCTCGATGGTTCCGGTTAAATGAGCCACGCCGCAAAGCGCGGCGGGAACCGTTGTCACCGCCGCCAGCGCGTCCTGCTCGGACAAGCCCCGCTGAATGGCGCCACGCAGGTTTCGCCGGAAGTTTTTCTTGTCGGCAAGCCCGCTGGTGGTCAGCGCCACGTCAATTCCCTGCTGTCGCAACAACGCCGCGTTTTCCGGCGCCCAATCCCAGGCTCGCAACTGGTCAAGCGTCAACTGCTCCCAGTCATCCTCCTCGGGCATCTTGGAAACTTCCGGAAAATCCAGCGCGACAATAAACGGCGCGCCCGCGGCCTTGGCCAGATCCGGACGCCGCCATTCCTGCCCGCTGGCCAACATGACAAACTCAACGCCCGCCTCGCGCGCCACGCGCGCCGCGCGGTCCACCATCAGCGCGCTGCCCGGCTCGAAAACCACCCGCTGCTGCTTTTGTGTCACAGGTTGCAACGCCGCCAACGCCGGATTGTAAGCCGGCTGTTTGCGCGAAGAATTCTTTGCGTAGTCCGCATGGTCCAACCCGTAATGCCCGACGTCGAAAAATGTCTGCCGAACCGTGGCAACAATCCCCATCAATGAAGAAGGATAGCCATCATCGCGCCCGCCTTCGCTGCTGAAGGCCACGTGCTGAAAGACGTCCGCCTTGAGTATCGTTTCATTGGGATTGCGGTTACCCAAGGTGACAAACGCGCTACTGCCGCGGAAAATGCCGCGTTCCGGCACGACATTGGCGGCGGTGAAACCCAGTTCCCGCATTTTTTCCAATAGCTTTGTGTCCGGCGCAAAACTGTCAGCCACGCGACGCTCGGGCGTCACTGTGTTGATCGAAGCCCCCGGCCCGCTGTTGCCCGGGTCCAGTTCGTTTCCAGGAACGCCAAAAAATCTCCCGGATGTCAGGTCCAGCCCCTTGCGAACCGGCGACGCCGCCGAGCTGGCCGCGCCGAAGGTCAAGTGGGGGTCGATGAATCCCGCGTACACCGTCAGGCCCGAAACGTCCCACACGCGCGCCTCGGCGGGAATGGCCGCATCCTTGCCGACACGCTCGATGCGACCGTCGTGAATCACGACAATGCCCCCTTCAATTTGTTCGCCCGGCTTGACGACCACCGTGCCGCCGACCAGCGCATGCACCGACGGCGCCAGCGGACGATTTCCTGAAGGCAGGATTTCCGCCCTCAGCACAGTTATATTTGACTGAAGGATCAGCGCCGCAAGACACAACCATGGCGGGCGCCGAAAGAAGGCAAAGACTCGACTCATAAGGCGTTTCACAAGATGGGCGAAGTTATCCCCGCAGGATGGCCAATCGGCAACTGAAAAACCGTTTCCTCCAGGAAAATGGAAACAATTTATCGTTTTGAAACCGGCGCAGCAGCACTGGCGGGGATCAGGCTCACGTTGGCGCGCTCCCGGGCTATTTCCACGGCCTGCGGAATGTCCATCACCCGCAGCACATTGAGATAATCCGGGCCGTCGCGATGCGAGGCGGGCAGGTTTTCCAGTTCCAGCGCGTCCACGCCGGAAGCAAACAGCGAGGCGTAAAGCGCGTTGACCGCCATCGGCCCTTCGGCGCGAAGGACCAGTTCGGTTTTATTTTCCGCAAAGAGCGCGTTGACCGCGCCGATGGCCTGGCGAATATCCCAGACCCGCATGCCGTCAAGCGTCTGGCCCAACAGCATGAAGCGCCGGCGCAGGTGAACGGGCTTGCGCTCCGGGATTTCCGGCAGGTTGAGAAAAAAAAAAAAAACGACGGCCTCCTCGCCAAGCTGCTCGCGCAGGCGCGCGAACTCTGTGGACGCCGAGCAGGGCGCGGACTCCTTGCCCGCGTTGAACGCGGCAAATCCCTGGACCCGCCGCAACGCCAGCTCCGGCAGTTCATTTATCTGCAAGGCCACTCGCATTGGTTTTCGCAACCTGGCTTTTTGGAAAATATACAGGCGCAGCGGCACGTGCTCCTGGCTGTCAAATTCCAGCACCGTCAGCTTCACGCCGCCGCGCGATTCTTTGGAGATGGTTTTCAGTTCCGGCACCGCGTCGTCCTCGGGCCACCCGGCGAACACCTTCTCCTTCAAACCGCGCATCCAGCTTTCGCGCTGGGCGGTTGCATCCGCCGACGCCGCGTTCGCTAGGGGAACAAAGGATTCGTGAATGCGCGTATTGATCTGGTCCTTGGGCAGAGCCTCAAAGACTTTCAATTCCTCGGGGGCGAACATTTTTTTGGCGGCCATTTCGATGGGCGCATCGTCATTTTTCAAAAACCGGTTGAACCACCGGAACGCCGGCACCTGCAGATCCTGCGTGTCGGTGTGCGGCCCCTCGGTAATCAAGAGGCCAAGGTGGTTGGTGGCGTTGTGCATCTCATAGATTTTTTTAACCTTGGCATGGGTGCGAATGATGCCGTCCAACGGGAATATGCGGTCCTTGTCGGAATTGCTGAACAACAGAGGCCGGGGCGCGGTCACCGCGGCAAGAAGCGGGTAATCCCACCGGTAGGTGTTGACGACAAACATGCAGTCGCAATGGCCCTCAACCGCGTGGTCCACGACGTAATTTTCCAGGTCGGTGATTCCGGCCACAGGCACGGACACTTTGACGCGGTCATCCAGCGCGGCGAGCACCCAACTGTAGGCGCCGCCTCCGGAACGTCCCGTGACGCCAATGCGGCTGTTGTCCACTTCAGGACGCGTTGCCAGGTAGTCGAGGGCGCGAATGGTGTTCCAGGCCTCCACGCCGGCGGGCGTATAACCGCGGGCGTTCCACCACCACATGCCCTCGCGATAAGTCCCGTGGTGAAGTCCCTCAATTTCTCCAAGCTGAAGGGTGTCAATGACCAGGCAGGCATAGCCGTTGCGGGCGAACCAGATGCCGTGATGCTGATAAAAGGCCTTGTTGCCGTAGCTGACGCCATTGGTGAAAACGCGGGCATGGCCGCACAAATACAAAATGGTTGGGGCGGACCCGGTTACATTTTTTGGCAAGTAAAGGTTGGCCGTGACATAGAGTCCGGGCATCGACTGAAAGTGCAATTTCTCAACGGTGAACTCCGGGTGTTCCACCTTGCCGGTGACCACCGGCTTGAGGTCGGTTTTCGCCGGGAGTGGATGCAGCCCCAGCATGTCGAAAAGCTGTTCCCGGTAGGCGCCCTTGCGCGCGTTCCAGTCATCGAGGGTTTTT
>CALJZV010000610.1 GCA_937983475.1 uncultured Verrucomicrobiales bacterium | reverse complement strand
CCGGCAATCCTGTTCATTAATTTTTGTTCGACGCCTCGCCGCCGTTGCCGGATACCCTTCACCATGAAAGCGGTTCAACTCATTGCGCCCAAACGTCCCCTGGAACTCCGCTCCCTTCCGGTGCCCGAGCCGGGTCCGGGCGAGGTGTTGGTCAAGGTGCGCGCCGCGGGCATCTGCCATTCCGACGCCCATTATCGCGCGGGCATTTCCCCCGTTGAACCGCTGCCGTTGACGTTGGGGCATGAAGTCGCGGGCACCGTGGAGGCTCTAGGTCCAGGCGCTCGGCTCTTTGCCCCGGGCGACCGCGTCTGCGTCCATTACATGGCCACCTGCGGCCACTGCGCCTGGTGCGACAAAGGCAGCGAGCAGTTCTGTGTCACTGGCAAAATGATCGGCAAGCACCGTCACGGCGGTTACGCGGAGTACATCTGCGTGCCGGAGCGAAGCCTCTTCAGGCTGCCGGAGGAAATCCCCTTCGAGCAGGGCGCGGTGATGATGTGCTCCTCGTCCACCGCGCTGCATGCGTTGTTGAAAACGCGGCTCAAGGCCGGCGAATCGGTGGCGATTTTCGGCGTCGGCGGCCTGGGCGTGTCGGCGGTGCAATTGGCGAACGCGCTGGGCGCGGGCACAGTGTTCGCGGTGGACATCAAGCCGGGCAAGCTGGAACGCGCGCGCAGTCTCGGCGCGGTGCCCGTCAACGCGGCGGCAACCGATGCTGTTGAGGAAATAAAGCGCCAGACCCGCGGGCGCGGCGTGGACGTCGCCTTGGAACTGATCGGCCTGCCGCAGACCATGCGCCAGGCGGTGCAATCGCTCGGCATCATGGGACGCGCCGGCCTGGTGGGGCTGACCAGCAGGACGTTCGAGGTGGCCCCTTACACCGAAGTGCTCAACAAAGAGGCCGAGATCATCGGCGTGTCGGACCACCTGGCGAGCGAAATTCCCCAACTGCTCGATTGGGCGCGCAAAGGACGGCTTCAATTTGCCGAAGGAACACTTCTGCCGGTGCGGCTGGAGGCCGGCGCCATCAATCAGGCGCTCGATCGCTTGGAAGCCTTCAGCGAGGAAGTGCGGTTTGTCATCACGCCCTGAGCAAGGCCGGGCGGCTCAAAGGCGAATGAACCATTTCTTCCGGTAAAGAACCCAGGCCACCAAATAGAGGCCCAACACATACATCAGCGCCCAGAGCAGCGAAGCGTTCTTTGGAGATGCCAGCGGCGCGAAATAAGACTCGAACAAAAAGGTTTTCAGGGCCACTTCCTTGCCCGCGTCGTTGGTCACCTTGATGACCGTGGAAAGCCGACCGAGCAATCCGGCCAGCACAAAAACGGTAATGGCATTGACGCCATAAATAGCAAAGGGCTTGGACCATTTTTGCCATTGCTGAACGTCCACCAGCCAGTAGCAGACGGCCAAAACCGTCGCGGCCAGGCCGGACATGAACACCGCGTAGGAGCTGGTCCAGATCGGCTTGTTGATCGGCATCCAGAGGTGCAGCAACTGCCCGGCGAACATCAGCAGGCTCCCGAAAACAAACATCCAGGCGGTCTTTTCGGCGGGGCTTTTATTCGACCGCAAGAGATGTCCGGTCAGGACGCCAAACAGAGTGGTCGAAATGGCCGGCAGCGTGCTGACGATGCCCTCGGGGTCCCACGTTTTGGTGGACTTCCACATGTGGCCCTTGAGCAGAAGGCTGTCCACGTAGTGCGAAAAATTGCCTTCCTTGGAAAGGTCGCCCGGCGGGAACCCCGGCATGGAGCCGAAGGTCATCAACAGCCCGTAGAGAATTAAAAAGGCCAGCGTCCAGAGAATCTGCCCGCGGACGCCCGCATACAGCACCACGATGCTGGCCACAAAATAACAGACGCCAATGCGCTGGAGCACCCCGGGAAACCGCAGCGTCTCCCATTCAAAAAACGGAAAGCCGCTCAAAAAAAGCCCAAGGCCAATCAGCAGCAACGTGCGCCGGATGATGCGCGGAAAAAAACTCAGGGGCCGTTCTCCCGCTTCGAGCCGTCGCACCAGCGAGAAGGGGATCGCCACGCCCACAATCCACAGGAAGAACGGAAAAATCGTGTCGGTGAATGTCCAGCCGTGCCACTCGGCGTGCTTGAGCGGGGCGTACATCGCGCCCCAGTTGCCGGGATTGTTCACCAGCATCATGGCGGCGATGGTCATGCCGCGAAAAACATCCAGCGAGACCAGTCGGCTGGATGCGGCGGAGGCAGTGGATGGAGCGGACATATCAGTCAATTAAAAGGCCGCGCCCATGCTGAATACACGAGCGCGGCCTTCAGGATAAATGCAACAGGGCACTTAGACCAGCAAAGGTGCAATGACCAGCGCCACGATGGACATCAGTTTGAGCAGGATGTTGAGCGACGGGCCGGAGGTGTCCTTCAAAGGATCGCCCACAGTGTCGCCGACCACCGCCGCTTTGTGAGGGTCGGAGCCTTTGTAATATTTCTTGCCGTCAATTTCGACGCCTTCCTCGAACATTTTCTTGGCATTGTCCCACGCGCCGCCGGCATTGGACTGGAAGAGCGCCAGCAGCACACCCGAGACTGTCACGCCGACCAAAAGGCCGCCGAGGGCTTCAGCACCATTCAATCCGGCGGCCTTGAACCCGAGGCCAATGACCACGGGGCTCAACACCGCCAGAAGGCCTGGCAGTACCATTTCCTTAATGGCCGCCTGGGTGGAGATGGCGACGCAATTGCCGTATTCGGCCGCGCCGTCCGCCTTGGCAAAGGTTTCCTTGTCCTGCTCGGACCAGGTGTCCTGCTCTTTGCCTTCATTGCGGCGCATCACTTCGAGCGCGGTTTTTAGCGTGGGAATGTCGGCAAACTGCCGGCGCACTTCCTTGATCC
>CALJZV010000609.1 GCA_937983475.1 uncultured Verrucomicrobiales bacterium | reverse complement strand
GACACGACACGCGAGGCGATGTTCCAACTGATCTTCAGCGACGCACCGGAGTCGCTCGTGAATAAGAACCTACACAGTCTTCCGTTCATCGGCGTTGAGGAGTTTGGCCCTCGATTGATTAAAGGCTGGAAAGAATTGTAGCCTGCCTCCCGCCGCGTTGCCGCTGAAGTGATGGTTACTTGGTGGCAATGGACCCGTTCCCTGCTCGACGGCCTGGAAGACAAAGTGGTTGAACCGGCGGACATTTCCGCCAGCGTCCTCCGCAGCATCGCGAAGTTCGACAATGTGAATTTTGATCGGCGTTTGGAACAGTTCTTTGGCCGTTACCGCGAAACCGACACGGACAAACTCAAGCTCATTGAGGAGAAGAAGAAAGTCGCGCTGACCGGCGAACCGAATTTCAAAAACGGTTACGAAGTCGCCAAGCGCACCTGTTACGTTTGCCACAAACTGCTCGGTGAAGGTGCGGATGTCGGCCCCGATTTGACCGGTGTTGGCCGTTCCAATCTCGACGCGCTTCTGGCCAACATCATCGACCCCAACCAAATCATCGGCAAAGGCTATGAAAACGTGGAAATTGAAACCAAGGACGACCGAAGCCTGAGCGGTCGTTTGGTGGAAAATAGCGCCGCGCATGTAAAGCTCATAGCCGCCGGGCCAACCGAATACGTCATTGCCCGCAGCGACATTGCCTCGATGAAAATCAGCGAGCGCTCCGTCATGCCCGAGGGCTTGGAACAACAGCCCGACGACGATTTCCGCGACATGATCTGGTTTATTCTCGCGCCGCCGCAGGAGGGGCCGTTGACAGCGGACCGGAAGAAGGCGCTTTCAGGAAATTAAAGGCTTAAAGGCGTCATCAGCGGAAGGGTTTTTACGGCACACGAAGGCGATAAGCCCTCATCGGGCTGAGCATTGAGTCATCGGAGTCCACATAGCCGCCGGAGGGCACCGCGTTGGTGACCGGTTGCCATTGGATCAAATCAGTTGAGCTTTCCAGGATATGATTGCGATGATCGGGAATGAGATGAAAGCGCAGCAGGTTGCCGAAGATCGATAAGGCCTCAATACGTGGTGGCCCATAAGGCTCAAGGGCACAGGCAATCAGCCCGTTGTTGGAATCCAGCGCATAGACGCGCCCGGGGCCAAAATCCACCGAGCCGGTGCTGAAGCCGTTCTCATAATCGGTGGCGAAATGATTGGTGGCCAGGAGGACCGGCGTTTGGCCCAGGTGGTAAAGCTTCAGGTTGTCGGGTGTTTCCACCGCGACGCCAGCCAGCAGGTTGAGTTCGGGCGAATAGCCAATCGGCACCACGCTGTTGGGCATGTCCGGCGTTGAAAAAGTTTGAAGAATGGTTCCGCTCCCTGCGCCCAGATTGAACGAGCATTGACGCAACGGCATCACGGTGCTTTTTCCCCAGAAGGTGTCTCCCGTGCCAAAGGTCACTGACAACCCAAACGCTCCGGCAGGCGCGCCTGCGATGGCAACGGGCGTGGCCGTGAAATTGGTGCCGTTGGCCGTGGTCAGCACCGCCACAATGCTGCCGCTACGCGATCCCAGAAGAATCTGCGTGCCGGTGCCAGAGCCCCGCACGTCCATGCTGTCGCCCCAGCGCTGGTTGTTGCCCAGTCCTGGATCGCCGCTGTAAACCAACTGAGGCACCGAGGCCGCGCTGTCATTGGCCCAGCGATACAACTTGTAGGTCGGCGGTGTGGTGGTCGCCAAATTGCCGGCATAGACCGCGCCGTCCTCAGCCACGCCAATCATGTTCAAGGTAAATGTGCCGCCCGTGATGATGGATGTGGTGGTGTTCAATTCATGCAGATCCGCGCCGGTGTCCCCGTTGAGAACAAAGATTTTCGTGCCGGAAGCGCGACTGACGAGCAGGACATTGCCGGTGGCCGGATTGTAGGCCATGCCACGCTCGGTCAAGCCTGTTCCCAGATAGGGCCGCTCACCAGGGGACACGCGCCAGAGAATTTGTTTTCTTGCGGGAACCACGACCACTGACGCGCTTCGGCTGCTGACCACCGCCACATTGTTGCTGGCCACAACTGAGTAATGGCCGGTTTGTTGAGACGACACATTGATCAAGGAAAGCGAAGTGCCGGTGGCGCCAAAAAGAGCACTGCCATTGAGCATCCACTGGAAATGCAGCGGCGCGCTGCCCGTCACTGCGGCCGTCAGCAAAAGCGATTGACCCGCATTGACCGTCTGGCTTTGGGGGTGAATCTGGAAGACCGGTTTGGCGGGAATCACAACGGTCAGCGTGGCGTTGGAACTGGTCGCGCTGCCGGCAATGTTGGTGATGACCACCGAATAGTCGCCGTTATCCGAGGGCTGGACGTTGAGTCTGGTGTAGGAGGATTCGGTTGCACCCGGAATGGTGCCGCCATTATAGCGCCACTGATAGGAAAGCGGCGCCGTGCCGCTGGCTTCCACAGTGAAGACCACCATGTTGCTCGCGCCGACAGTCTGACTTTGGGGGTGCGTGGTGATGCTTGGTGGAAGCACCGGGGGGATGACCGCGAGCGTCAGGTCGTGATTGGCCACCACTCCCGGGACCACGGTGAAATTGGTCGCGGCATTGAGGTAGCCGGGGAACGTGGCCGTGAGCGAATAATTGCCCGGCGGCAGATCCACCGAACCGTAAAAACCAGTGCCGTCGCTGGCGAAACTGCGGTTGACCGGCCCGCTGATGGTGACGCTGGCGCCGTCCAGGAAATTGGTTGCGTTGCCCCCAGTGAGGAAGCCCTTGAGATGGCCCTTGGTGGGGGCGGTTTTCCAAGGCATGTCCGGGATGTTGGCTCGCTGTTCGAACATCGGAGGCGAAACCGGGTCATAGCTGCTGGGAGCTACAAGCGCGTTTAGGAAAGTCGTGGTGGAAACACCCTCATTGTTGGTGGTCTTGTAAACGTAGCCGCAAACGCCATCGGCTTTGTTGCCCGCCGGCGTGGTTTCCCGCGAGTAACGCATTTGCACAATTGCATTGGACACTGTGTTGAGGTAAATGCCCGGGCCATTGATCAAATGGCGGTTGAACCGCCGGTCCTTGGCAAAATCGGCCCACTTGACGTAATCAGCCGGATGCGTGGTCTGCCGGAAATAATTCATGGGAATGTTCAAATCCAGAATGCCCTCCTCCATCCAGCCGCGCCAATCCTGCAACACGCTGTTCCAGGCCGCCGAGGAGCTATACCAAGAGGCATCCGACGTCGGTCCCGGAGCCCAAGTGATGGTGTCGGCGGAAATTTGAACGTCCGGCCTCTCCGCGATGGCCGAGAGGTAAACCTTGCGGACCAGCGCGGTGACCTGGTCACGGCGGAATTGCTTCCAGTCCGGGTCGGTGGTGACCGGTTTTCCCGTGCGGTTGTACAGCCGGTTGAACCGCTCCACCGCCACGTCGTGGTAACCTTCACTGGTGCCGCCGTACCGTACATAGTCGAAGTTCACACCCGCTACGTTGTAATTGGTCACCAGGTCCATGCAGACATTGTAGGTATGCCGTTGCACATCCGGGTGGGCGGGGTCGAAGGTGTATTGGCCGCCGATGAACGTGTTGCCGTTGACGTCCTTCATCAGCCACTCCGGGTGCAGGTTCAAAGGATGATCGGGCTGCGTCGGCGGCGTGGCGCTGTTCCAGATGTGGTAAGTGACAATCCAGGCGTGAATCTCGATCTTCTGCTTGCCGCCACTGGTGTCGCTGCCCTTGGTAAGCAGGTCCTGAAGCGGGTCGAAGTTCGCTGCCACGGTGGTGTTTTTGGGCTCATACTTTGAATTGTAGAAGGCATCCCCCCGGCGGCGAGCCTGGATGACCAGCATGTTTAGATTTCCCGCACGGGTGTCATTGATCAGTTTGGTGCATTTGGTTGCGTCGACGAAATCGCCGTTCCACGCATCCACCCACAGTGCCCGGTATTCATCCGGAGCCTGGGCATGCGCCCTGTTTGTCGATAAGAAAAATGACAGGCCTGGAAATAATACGGCATAAAAGGCCACGCGAAGGATACGGAGCGAGCAAGGCATACTGGCCAAACCGTCTCACAATCAACATGAATTATCAACTGTGCGCTCTCTGGCACATGCTCCCCATTTCGGGTCACCCAACCCGTTCCTTGACGCCTGCCAGGAATTGCTACTGTTTATAGAATTCATGGACACAACCAAAGACCGCATTGAAGTCGTCGAGGGCAACATCGTGAAACAATCGGTGGATGCGATCGTCAATGCCGCCAACGAATCGTTGCTGGGCGGCGGCGGCGTGGATGGCGCGATTCACTCGTCGGCTGGACCGGAGTTGCTTGAGGAATGTCGCGGCCTTGGCGGGTGCCCCACCGGCCAGGCCAAAATCACCAAAGGCTATCGCCTCCCGGCCAAATGGGTGATTCACACTGTGGGGCCGGTCTGGCGCGGCGGCAGCAAAGGGGAGCCGGAGTTGCTTGCAGAATGCTACCGCAACAGCCTCTCCCTGGCCGAGCAACACGGCGTCAAAACCATTGCGTTTCCTTCCATCAGCACCGGCCTGTATCGCTTCCCGATGGATCTGGCCGCCCGAATTGCCGTGGGAGAAGTGAAACGGTTCCTGGAACAAAATCAGAGCCTGCAAAAAGTGAAGTTTGTCTGCTACGGCCATGACGCCCATCACATTTATCTTCAGGCGCTCAGGGATGCCGGTCTCTGATTGCCCGGCGGTGAAATCGCGTTTGCGTGTTTTCCGGAAATCACCTTGAATTCGGCCACGCATGAACAAACCACTCCATTCATTGGTCGCTGTCGCGCTTTTTATTTTCTCATCAGTTGGCGTGGCTCAGGACACCGCCGCCCTGGAGCAAAAAATCATCCAGGCCGCCGAGGAAATCCACCCCAAGGTCGTTGCCGCGCGGCGCGATTTCCACATGCATCCCGAGTTGTCCAACCGCGAGGAGCGCACCGCCCGCGTGGTGGCCGAAAAACTCCGTGCCCTGAACCTCGATGAAGTTCGCACCGGCGTCGCCCGTCACGGCATCGTCGCGCTGCTCAAGGGCGGCAAGCCCGGACCGGTCGTCGCCGTGCGCGCCGACATGGACGCCCTTCCGATTCTCGAGGCCCGCGAGACCCCCTACAAATCCAAGAATCCCGGCGTCATGCACGCCTGCGGCCACGACGCCCACACCGCCGTTCAACTCGGCGTCGCCGAGGTGTTGAGCCGGTTCCGGGCCGAGATTCCCGGCACGGTGAAGTTCATTTTCCAGCCGGCGGAGGAAGGTCCGCCCGCGGACGAGGAGGGCGGCGCGCCGCTGATGATCAAGGAGGGTGCTCTCGAAAATCCGCGCCCCTTGTCGATCTTTGACCTGCACACGAGCACCGAGATTGAAGTCGGCAAAATTGGCGTGCGCCCGGGACCGGCGCAGGCGTCCTCCGACATGTTCGACATCATCATTCGCGGCAAAATGGCCCATGCCGCCGCGCCGCAAAAGGGCGTGGACTCCATCGTCATCGCCGCCGAGTGCATCACCGCGCTCCAGACCATTCGCAGCCGCCGTGTGGACACCTTCGAGCCCTTTGTCATCACCATCGGCACCATTCACGGCGGCAACCGGCGCAACATCATTTCGCCCGACGTGACGATGGAGGGAACGGTCCGCACGCTCAGCGAGGACGTGCGCGTTCGCGTGAAGGAGTTGATGGACCAGACGCTCGCCGGCGTGACCTCGGCCTACGGCGCGAGCTACGAATTGAAAATGGTCGAGGGCACGCGTGTGGTGTTCAACGAACCCAGCCTCGCGGAAGGCACGGTGCCGGTGATGAAACGGGTCGTGGGCGAGAAGAATGTGATCACTGTTCCGGCGCGGATGGGCGCGGAGGACTTCTCCTATTTTCAGCAGGTTGTGCCCGGATTTTATTACCGCCTGGGCACCGGCAACCCCGCCAAGGGAATCACCGCCGAGGCGCACACGCCCGACTTCGACATCGACGAGGACAGCCTGAAGGTTGGCGTCAAGGTCATGGCCAACGTGCTGGTGGATTTCCTGGCCCGGCATGCGGGGCAGTCGCCCGCTGGAAACTGAGGTTTATTTCCTCAATCGAAAGAAGCGCTGCGGTCCGGTCATGGATTGGGTCACCACATTCTGGCCGTTGACGAGCGTCGGTGCATTGGTGAGGGCACTCCAGCCGCCGTCCGGTGCCAAGGAGGTTTCAACCACAAACCCGCTTTCATTTGTTGGCCAGGAAAGCTGGAATTGTCCTCCTGACAACGTCACGGTCAGCGGAGGATCGTAGCTGAACCGGGCCACAAACATGGTGTGTGAGTTGGTGGCAGCAGCCACCGGCAGGCCATCCAGCATAAACCCTTGGATTGTGCTGCCGGTGCAATACAAATTTCCGGCCTTGTCGAATGACACGGCTCCAAGCCATCCAGATGCATAAATAGGATCGAACTGCGGCCCGAAATCCTTTTGCCAGACCGTCTCTCCCTCGGGGGTGAGCTTGTAGATGGCGAAGTTGAGAAAAGATTCGCCGTTGTATTCGCCATGGCCTGAAACGCTCACATGGGGATTCTCATGCGCGTCCAGACTGACCCAGGGAAGCCCCTTGAAATCGCTCCGGCGCCAGAGAAGGTTTCCATCCGGATCATGCTTTGAAATCTGGCCGCGTGTGTAAACAGAGGGCCAATTTTCGGAAAACCACAAAATATCTGTCCAATAGATGTTGCCGGCCTCGTCCAAGGCGATGTCCCAAAACATGACATGGTTGGGATGCAGGGCATCGTTGGTCGCCCAAAGCAGGTTTCCTTGTGGACTGAACTTGACCAAATCGGCGCGAGTCTCCCCTTTGGACAACATGTAAATGTTTCCCGAAGCGTCCGTGGTTACCGGGGACACATAAGACCAGTTGGAATCCCTGTCACGATTGCTCCAGATTTCGTTCCCGTCAGAGTCAAATTTGTGAACGGCCAAAATCTGTCTGCCAATGTAAACTTGCCCGGAAAAAATGCAGTTTCCTTGTGGGTCAACGGTCACCTCGCCCCATGTGCATTTGGAAATGGTTTTATGCCACAGAAGAAGGCCGGAGGAGTTCCATTTGGTGATGACGGTTGTATATCCGGATGAGTTGGTGACGGTAATGCCTCCGAAACTGATTGAATTAGAGTGGCCAAAATTGAAGGCCGCATAACAGTTGCCTTCGGGATCAATTGCCAGGCTTGTCGCGGAATCTTCGACAGGGCCTCCGATTTGTTGAACCCACAGAAAATTCCCTCCAGTGTCAAATTTCACGATAAATGAATCGGAAGAGCCTCGGTTTGTCAGAATGGTATTTCCAAAGGTCACATTGGTTGTTGAAAAACCGCCCAATACATAAAGATCACCCTGTTCGTTGACTGCTGTAAACCGGCCAATTACTCCGCTTCCTTGGGACTCTGATTGATGCGGCACATGCGTCCAGCGCGCCTTGGGAGCCTGGCCAAGCAGGGTATTGGCAGCCAGAAGCAACAGGAACCCAGCCAAGACCCGAGTCCCGTTCCTGAAGTTAAGATGACGCCTCAAGCTTCCATGATTCATACGTGATGGTGTCCAGATTCCGCTAAAAATGTGACGGTTTACAATGACATTTTTTAATGGCACCGGCGTTGCGTCCTTTTTCAGCCCGTTTTGGTTTGCCTCCTCTTCACAAGAAATTTAAAAACCCCAGCGATGAAACTGCTTCTCCACCTTTGCCTGGTTCTGCTTTCACCAATGATGGTTAAGGCCAACGCGCCAGCCAAGCCGCTGAATGTCATCTTCATGCTCGTGGATGACCTGGGCTGGACCGACCTGGGGTGCTACGGCGGCGATTACTTCGAGACGCCCAACATTGACCGGTTGGCCAGGCAGGGAATGAAGTTCACCCAGGCTTATTCCGCCTGCACGGTCTGCTCACCGACGCGCGCCTCCCTCCTTACGGGAAAATATCCCGCCACACTCAAGGTCACCGACTGGATCACGGGGCACGTGCGACCCTTTGCGCAGCTTCGGGTGCCGGACTGGACCCAGCATTTGCCCACCAATGAAGTGACCCTGGCCCAGCGGTTGAAGTCCGCCGGCTACGCCACGGCCAGCATTGGCAAATGGCATCTGGGCGGCGAGGCGCATCGCCCGGAGGTGTTCGGGTTTGACGTGAACATCGGCGGTTTCGACAAGGGCAGTCCGCCGAACTACTTCTCGCCCTACAAGAATCCTCACCTGACCGATGGCCCCCAGGGCGAATATCTCACCGACCGGCTGACGCAGGAGGCCGTGAACTATATTGAGCGCAACAAGGAGCGCCCGTTTTTCATTTATCTGCCGCATTATGCCGTTCACACGCCCATCCAGGCCAAGCCCGAAGTCGCCGACAAATACCGCAACAAACCGCTCCCGAGTGGAAAGGAAATAAACCCCGCCTACGCCGCACTGGTGGAGAGCGTGGATGACAGTGTCGGCGCGCTGATGAAGAAACTCGACGAGACGGGCATCGCTGATCGCACTGTGTTTTTCTTCACCTCCGACAACGGCGGGTTGATCAAGCAAACGGTGAATGTTCCCCTGCGCGCCGGGAAAGGCTCGGCCTACGAGGGCGGCATTCGCGTGCCCTTGATTGTCCGATGGCCGGGCATGGTGAAGCCGGGCAGCGTGTGCGACACGCCGGTCATCACGCCGGATTATTATCCGACCATCCTGGAAATGACCGGGGTCGCCGATGCGGCGGGCCACGCTGTCGAGGGTGCGAGTCTGATGCCGCTGTTGCGCGAAACCGGAGGCCTCAAGCGCACGGCGATCTACTGGCATTACCCGCACTATCATCCCGGGGGCGCCACGCCGCACAGCGCCATTCGCGACGGCGACTTTAAGCTGCTGGAGTTCTTCGAGGACGGCCGGTTTGAATTGTATAATTTACGCGAAGATATCGGCGAAACCGTCAACCTGGCGGCGGCTGATCCCGACAAGGCCATGGCGCTGCATGGCAAGCTGGATTTGTGGCGGCGCGAAACCGGGGCGCAATCGCCCATGCCCAATCCTGATTACGACCCGAAGCGGGAGAACGTGCCGCTGCGCCGATGAGATTTTAATTACTTCACGGTTCGCGCCAGGGTTGGCGTTGCTTGTATTTTTCCAACCGCGCTGAGTAGGCGCTGGCCGGGCCGGCTTGGTTTTCGGCCAGGGCCCGGTTGCGCGCATCCGTTGCCGCGGCAACCGCCTCGTCAAAGCGCCCCGCCTCGGCATACGCCGCAGCGAGTGTGTCCATCAACGCGTGCGGCGTGGGGTTGACCAGTTTGCTGGCGCGCTCGGCCAAGGCCACGGCTTCGCGTCCGTTGCGCAGCCTGGGGTCCGGATGGGTGGCAAGCACCCACGCCAGGTTGTTCAGCGCGTTGACCCAGTTGGGGTTGATGTTCACAGCAGCCTGCAAATGCGGCACTGCCTGATGGGGTTGCTGCAATTCAAACAGCGTCATGGCCAGGTCAAAATGCGCCTGGGCATATTGCGGGTTGAACTGCGTGGCGAAATAAAAGTGGCGCGTGGACTCCGAAAGGCGGCCCAGGTCTTTCAGCGTGACGGCCATGTTGTAATGAACCTCGGCGTTGGCCGGATTGTCTTCCAGAAGCTTGGAGAATTGAACCGTCGCTTCGGGCAGACGTCCCAATCGCGCCAAACTCACCGCCAGATTGTTCCGCGCCTGTGTCAGGTCAGGGCGCAGTTCCAGGGCGCGCTCCAGATGCGGAATGGCCTCATTCAATTTGCCGGCACTCAAATAAACCGTGCCCAGATTGTAGTGGGCATCGAGGTGGTCGGGCTTGATCTTGAGCGACTCAAGGTAATGCTTGGTCGCTTCATCCGTCTTATGCTGCATCAATAGCGCACCGGTCAGATTGTGGTGCGCGCTGTAATTGTTGTCGGTGAGTTTCAGAGCATGGGGAAAGAGCGATTCGCTGTTTTTCCAGTGCCTGAGATGAAACGGCAGCGACACCAGGCAAAGTGCCATCACCGCCGCGGCAATCGCAATGGCGCTGGTGCGGCGTTTGGAATTCACCGCAGCCCAGTCGCTGAGTCCCCAAATGCCCGCCACAAACAAACCGATGACGGGGATATAGGCGAACCGGTCGGCCATGGCCTGCAAGCCCGCCTGCACCACGCCGATGAACGGGAATAACACGCCCAGAAACCAGAGCCAGCCGACGAGAAAATAAGGGCGTGTCCGCGCCCGCCAAATCGCCAGCATTGTGATTGCCGCAAGAATAATTACAGCCAGAGCCACCTGCCACACCGGCCAGCCTGATGGGTAGGGATAAAACACGGCGAGATCATTCGGCCAGAGCACTTTTTTAAGGTAGCGTGCATAAGAGACCACCGCATTGGAGAGGCGCAGTGGGAGTGGAAATTGATCTCCCGGAAACAAATCGCCCTTGCGCTGGTGAGCCATCCAGATGGTCGCACTCATGGCCGCGGACATGGCGAACAGCGGCAGTTTTTCCAAAACGAGTTTTGCGAACAATCGGCTCGGGCTTGAGGTGGATGCCTTGTTTCCGGAACCCCCCCATCGGCGCAGGGGCCAGTAGTCGAGCAGCAGCAGCACGAACGGCAGCGTCACCAGGGCGAATTTGCTCATTAACCCCAAGGCAAAGGGAATCACGATCCAGAGATAACGGACGAAGTTTGGCTTTTTTGCATAACGAAAATAAGCCAGCAGGGTCAGCAGGCCAAAAAATGTGCTCAGGACATTCTTGCGCTCCGCGACCCACGCCACGCTGTCCACCTGAAGCGGGTGCCACGCGAACAGGGCGGCCACCGCCACGCTGCGCCACAGGGAGCCGGTCATGCAGTGAAGCAGCAGGAAAAGCAGAATCGCATTCAATGTGTGAAACAGCAGGTTCATCACGTGATGCCCGGCCGGATTGAGCCCGAACAGCTCGCAGTCCACCATGTGGGAAATCCACGTCACCGGGTGCCAGTAGGTTTTCTGGCCG
>CALJZV010000608.1 GCA_937983475.1 uncultured Verrucomicrobiales bacterium | reverse complement strand
AGGGAAATTTTCACTTTGTTTATAATATTCTTCCAGGAGTTTTCAGACAGGCTCTCAGTGAACTGGAGATGCGCTTTGCTGAAGTTCCGGCGGGTTTACACGGGAGCAACGAGTGGAGCCAATGCCCTTTTGGAAAAATAAAACGCCCCTTCAATTTCAATTTCATCAATCAGCGCTGTTTACTTGGCCAGAGGCGCAGAATTCCTCGCAATTTTCAGACGGGCTCTTGGTCGCCTGCCGGGTTCAAATTAATGGATAGTTCCTCCACGCCGCAAAGAATGAGCAGGTAACCGGCGGCCTCAAGGCCCTCCTCGACAATCCGGTCGGCCTCATAAGTCCGGAACAACGGGGCCTGGGCGAACACCTGCGCCCAGGCGGTGATGATGATTCCGCCGCTGGCGAACAGGAACGAGGCGGGCATTCCTAAAAAATCCTGGATCTGCCCGGGCAAGCCGTCCCGGAACCGCCAGATTAAATAGCCGAGAAGCGCGAGACCGAAAAACCAGCTTGCCCCCGGAAAAAAGAATATCACCCGATAAAGTTCGGTGTTGTTCAATTCCCGGACCGACGCCAGCAGGGCCAATGCAGAGAAGCAAACCAACAGCCCTTCATGCGATTTGTATTTTCTGGCAAGCAACAGCAGGCTGATGGCTGTGACCAAGGCGCAGAGCAGTTGAAAGGTTTCGGCAAATCCTCCCTCGCGAAAAACCGTCAGTGGTCCGACGTGCTTTGCCTGGAGAACTGCCGCCTGAAAAAAGCCCGCAACCAGCAGAAAATACAGGGCAAACCGAATCGCGGCGTAGCGGGACATGAAGGACATTGGCGCCTTACTTCAATCGGTTCAGCAACTCCTCGGCGAGGACTTCGTAGGCAGCGGCCCCGGCGCTGTATTTGTCGTAATGGATGATCGGTTTGCCGAAGCTCGGCGCCTCCGCCAGGCGCGTGGTGCGGGGGATGACCGTCTCGAAAACCTTGTCGCCAAAGTGCTGCCGGACCTCGCCGACGACTTGCTGCGAGAGTTTGGTGCGCCCGTCGAACATGGTCATCACCACACCAATCAATTGAAGGCCCGGGTTGATGCCGCCGTCGCGCAGTTGATTGAGGACGCGGTTGAGCATGGAGATGCCCTCAAGCGCGTAATACTCGCATTGCAGGGGAACAAGCAACCCGTTGGCGGCCGTGAAGGCGTTGAGCGTGAGAATGCCCAGCGTGGGCGGGCAATCAATGATCACCAGATCGAATTGGTTGGCCTGGACAATGGGCTGGAGGACGGTTTCGAGGCGCCGAAGATGATTTTCGCTTCGAGCCAGTTCGATGTCCACGCCGCACAAATCCACTTCGCTGGGAATGATGAAAAGCCTCTCAAAGGCGGTGGGTTGCACCTTGTCGGCCAGCAAGCCCTCGCCCAGAAGCGGAAAATAGGCGCTGGCACCCTCGACCTTTTCCAGGCCGACGCCGCTGGTGGCGTTGGCCTGCGGGTCCAGGTCGAACAAAAGCACCCGTTTTCCGACGGCGGCAAGGCAGGCGGCGACATTGACGGACGTGGTGGTTTTTCCCACGCCGCCTTTCTGGTTGGCCACTGCGATGATCTGTGTCGGCACGGGCGTTCATTTACCATCACCGGGACGCGACACCAAGTTGAAATTGAAATGCGCGGCCCGGTTTTATTTTTCCATAAGATTCCGGGCCATTTTTAATTTTGGATTCTCCCTTCTTGCCGGAAATCGGGCTCACGGCTAACTTGCCGCCCGAATGAATGAAGTGCTTGTCATTGGCCACAAAAATCCTGACACCGACTCCATCTGCTCGGCGATTGGTTACGCGGAATTCAAGCGGCGCACTGGAATGCACAACGCCGTCGCCGCGCGGTGCGGCGACACCAATGACCGGATTGATTTTGTGTTGAAGACCTTTGGCGTGCCCGCGCCGCGCTTTGTGGCGGATGTTTCGCCCAAGGTGCGCGACGTGATGCAGGCCAACGTGGTCAGCGTGCCGCCGCAGTCCACCGTGTCGGAGGCGCTGGGGCTGATGGACGAAAAGAACATCCGCGTGCTGCCGGTGTTGGACAAGAAGGGAGGATGCCGCGGGCTGATTTCCATCTTCACGATGGGCAAGTTTTTCTTTCCCACGCCCAGCCGGTTGGTGGATACCCGGCGCGTCCTGGCGTCCATTGACAACCTGGCCCGGACACTCAATGCCACCGTCGAATGCGCGTTCCGGCCCGAAAAGGAGGAGGAGTTCATCCTGATGATTGGCGCGATGAACCTCGAATCCTTCGCCCAACGGCTGCACAAGTATCCCCGGGAAAAAATCATCCTTGTGGTGGGCGACCGTCGGGAGATTCAGGAACTCGCCATTGACGAGAGCGTGCGCATCATCATCGTGACCGGCGGTTTGCCGGTGCAACCGCGCGTAGTCGAGGGAGCGCGGCGCAACGGGGTCAGCCTTCTGGTATCTCCTCACGACTCGGCGACTACGGCGATGCTCTGCCGCGCGGCGGTGACCGTGGAGCACATGCTTCACAAGACATTTGAAACCTACAACGAGGACCAACCGCTGAATGATGTCAAAGCCAAGGCCATTCAGTCTCCGTTCCTGGCCTTTCCCATCGTGAATGACGACGGCCGCGTGGTGGGAATTCTTTCCAAGACGGACTTTTTGAAGAAAGTGCGGCGTCAATTGATCCTGGTGGACCACAATGAACTGTCCCAGGCCGTGCGCGGCGCGGATGAGGTCGAGGTCCTTGAGGTGATTGACCATCATCGGATCGGATCATTTACCACCAGCCAGCCCATCCTGTTTCGCAATGAGCCGGTCGGATCCACCAGCACGATCGTTGCCGAGTGTTTCATGCGGGAGAAAATCGAGATTCCCGCGCCGGTGGCTGGGTTGCTCCTGGCGGGAGTGGTTTCTGATACGCTCAATTTGACTTCGCCCACCACAACCAACCGGGACGCGGCGGTGCTGCGGGAATTGGAAAGAATTGCGCTGGTCAATGCGACAGCATTTACCGAAAAACTCTTTGCCTCAGGCTCGGTTCTGACCACCAAGTCCGCGGACCAGGCCGTGACAGCCGATTGCAAGGAATACGTGGAAAAGGGACATCGTTTCAGTGTGGCGCAGATTGAGGAACTGGGTTTTGAGCAGTTCTGGACCCGGAAAGAAGAGGTTCTGCGCGCGCTGGAGAACTATCGAAAAAATAAAAGCTATTTGTTCTCCAGTCTGCTGGTGACCGATGTGGTCAGCCAGTCATCCATTCTCGTGGTTTCCGGCAGCGAGAAGTTTGTCCGCGAAATCAGTTATCCGGAGGTGGAACCAGGCTTCTACGAGTTGAGCGGCATTGTGTCCCGCAAAAAGCAGTTGCTGCCCTTCCTGACTCATTGTCTTGAGCAGATGAAATGACATATTTCGCATCAGTTGAAAGACCACTGCAAAATCGGGTGTTAGCCGAACCATCAATGACAAATACTTAGGCTGGATTTTCTTCCCGGACTGGCTAAAGATAGATTTATGAAATTGATCCTCTCCACGCATAACGTCACCCTCACCAAAGCCATTGAAGATCACCTCATCACCCGGATTGAAAAACTTGAACACTTCGACCGTTATGCCGTGAGCGCCCGTGTCACCTTGGAGCATGACCACACCCGCGCGACCGACAAGCAATTCAAATGCTCCATGCGCCTGGCGGTACCGGGTCCGGATTTGTTTGCCGAAGACTCGGAAAACGACCTCTATGCGGCAATTGACCTTGTGACCAAAAAGATCGAGCAGCAATTGCGCAAGCGCCACAACAAATACAAGGCCCGCAAGCACACCGCCGAGGCCCGCGCCAAGCGGACCGTGCAGGCATGATTTTGGGTGCCCAAGGGTAAATAACCAGTTTTCGTTGACGCTGCGGTCGGCTCCTTATTGCGGCAAGCTGCCAATGCGTTATCCCTCGAGATGATTCTTCGTGCCCGAGCTCTTTTGCCGATGTCTCGGCCGCTTATTGAGGATGGCGCAGTTCGGGTGCTCGAACACAGGATTGCGGCGGTGGGCAGATGGGCTGACTTGAAGGTTCATTCGGCCGAGGGGGTCCTTGACCTTGGCGACGCGGCGCTGCTGCCGGGATTGGTCAACGCCCATTGTCACCTTGATTACACGAAGATGGCGGGGATGATCTCCCCGCCGCGAGCCTTCTCGGACTGGATCAAGGCGTTGATCGCCGTCAAAGCGTCGTGGTCCTACTCTGATTACGCGGATTCCTGGCTTGAGGGAGCGCGGATGCTTTTGAGAAACGGGACAACTACTGTCGGCGATTTTGAAGCCGTGCCCGAATTACTGCCCGATGTCTGGACGGCCACACCCCTCAGGGTTTTCTCTTTTCTCGAACTGACCTGCGTTCGCACCTGCCACGCGCCCTCCGACGTAATTTCCCAAGCGCTGGGGCATATTCAAACCCTCCGCCATCCCCGTTGCTCGGCGCATCTGGGGCCGCATGCGGTGTATTCAACGACGCCCGAATTGCTCGGGCTTTGCGCGTCGGTTGCACTTGAACGGGATCTGCTGACCAGCATGCATCTCGGGGAATCGCTCGACGAATGGGAAATGTGCATGAATCGGCGAGGAGCATTGTTTGACTGGCTTAAAAACCAGAGGGACGCGAGCGATTGCGGCGGTGTGACGCCGGTGGAACAAGCCGAATCTCGCCGCTTGCTGACAACAAAACTGTTGTCTGTCCACGTGAACCATCTCGGTCCACACGATGCCCGGCGGTTGCGACAGGCCGGATGCAGCGTCGTGCATTGTCCGCGGAGCCACGATTATTTTTGCCATCAGGAGTTTCCTTTTGAACAATTAAAAGCCGAGGGAATCAATGTCTGTCTGGGAACCGACAGCCTGGTGAGTGTTCTCAGCAGCCGAAAACAGGCTCCCGTGCTGAACCTCTTTGCTGAAATGCAGCGCTTTGCACAATCGCATCCTGACGTTTCTGGCAGGGACATTCTGGAGATGGCGACCATCAACGGCGCCAAAGCCTTGCGTCAGGAAGGGCGATTGGGAGTGATAGAGCCCGGAGCCTGGGCGGATCTGATTGCGTTGCCCTTTTCTGGAAAAATCGAGGAAGCGCAAAATGCCGTGGTAAACCACACCGGGGACATTCTTGCTTCCATGATTGCCGGTGACTGGGCGATCTCGCCTTACAACGTCTCCCGCTGAGCGCATTTTCACGGTCTCGGGGGCGGCAGCGGGTTTTGTGGATACACCTTCTGGGTTCGTCCCGCCTTCGGCACCAGGAACGGGTTGTAGATGCCTTTTTCGGCCTGGGACGCCGCGCCGGCGGGGTCGTAAATGGTTTCAAACTGGCTTTTTGAAAATGGCTCCTGATTTGGGAAGCGTTCATCCTCCGAAGCCTGTTGTGAAAGGGACCGCGTCCCTGCGCACGCGCACACCAGCAACAAACCTGCGGGAACTGTCAGACTCGTCGTTTTCATCCGCAGCCTGCGTCTGGCTGAATGGAACGCCTTGAGGGCGTCCCGGTTTGAAAAAAATGAAAGTGAAGTGATGAAAGTCCCTTCATCCTTAGGCTGAGTGCGGACAAGGTGATTTGCTTGGCTGAATAGCCTGCCCTTTTAATCGTCGGATACTGCCTTGAAAGGTTGAACGGCGGGTTTTGCCGCTTGTCAGTCCATTGGTCCTGTTTTTAACTGATGTGATGAAAAAACTAACGGCACGTTGGGCAATCGGTGTGCTGATGCTGTGCGTGGTCCTGTCCGCGCGCGCCACCAGCGTGACCGTGGAAGTGACGCTGGAGCAGGATCAATTCCTCTCCGGCGAGGACCTCCGGGCGGCGGTCCGCATTACCAATCTTTCTGGCCAGACGCTGCAATTGGGCAGGGAAGAGGGGTGGGTGACTTTTTTCGTAGAATCGTTGGACAACTTTATCGTTTCACGAAACGGCGCGCCGCCGGTTGCTGGTGAATTTTCCCTGGAAAACTCCCTCACAGCGACCAAGCGGGTCAACCTGACGCCGTATTTCAACATTCAAAGACCTGGCCGATACCGGTTGGTGGCCCGGGTCAAAATCCCCCAATGGAACCTGGAGGTCACAAGCAACCCCCGTTTTTTTGATGTTATTTCCGGGACACGCCTTCACGTTCTGGAATTTGGCATGCCTGCCGCAGAAGCCGATTCCGGGCTCCCGGAAGTGCGGAAATACGTTCTCCAGCAAGCCAATTACAACAAGGACATGCGCCTTTATTTGCGGGTGACCGATGCCTCTGAATCCAAGGTTTACAAGATGTTTCCGCTGGCCCGAATGTTATCCTTCAGCCGCGTGGAAGCCCAACTGGACCGCTTCAGCAACATTCACGTGCTGCATCAAACCGGTCAAAGGGGATTCACCTACCACGTGGTAAACCCCGATGGGCAGATTGTCCTGCGCCAGACCCATGACATTGTGGGCGATTCCCGTCCCCGATTGCGAACAATTGAGGGCGGCCGCATTTCCGTTATGGGAGGCGTTCGCCGGGAAACTCTGGATGATTTGCCGCCCCGTTCCATTGACGAAGCCTCGCCCTCCGAATCCGATGCAAAACCACCTTCTCCGTAGCGCATATTTATTGTCTCAGCGCTGTCTCATTCTGATCGGCTTTGTTGTGCTGGTGTCGGATGGTTTCTGCGCGTCCATCACCTTGGTGTTGAACAACGGGGACCGAATCACCGGGGAGGTCGTTCGCGAGGATGAAAAGGCGGTGGTGCTCAACACTCGCTGGGCCAAAGAGTTGACCATTCCACTCAGTGACATTACGCGGCGCGAAGTCATTGCCGCTCCAGTGGCTCGAAAGGATTTGTCCGTTTCCACAGCGGAGAAAACGAGTCCGGCGGAGCCCACCGCCGTTGCCAAGGAAAGCCCGGTTGCCCCGCCAGCCAAGCCCGCCAAGGGCGATGTCAAAGCAGCGCCGGCTCCTTTGACAGCGAAAAGCAAACCGCCAGCCGCCTCGCCCAAAGAGTGGAAAGGCAAAGTGGACATTGGAACGGACCTGGCGTTCAGCGAAAAGAATCGTCAACTGTATTACGGCAAGGCCAAAATCACCTATTCACCCTCCACGCCCCCCGGTGAATTAAAAAACATCGCCAGCCGTTTCAGGACCTCGTTTGATGTTGCTGCCACGTTCGGGCGCACCGACGGCGTGACGTCCGCCAATCGCGTCGAAGGCTTCACCAAAACCGACTTCGACCTCTCCAAGCGGGTGTTTGTTTACAACCTGCTGGGAGCGGGCTACGACGAAATCCGTCGCATCAATTACCAGTATGAACTGGGGCCGGGCGTTGGCTATCGGCTGATCACGCGCAGTAATTTCGTGATGAACACCGAAATCGGCATGAACTATCAGGTGCAAAACCTGAAAAAGCCCGTTGGTCGAAATCGGTTCGAGGACGACAATCTGGAGCGATTTTCCGTCCGCCTTGCCGAGGAGGCCACTTGGACGCTGTCAAAGAGGCTCACACTGGAGGAAAAAATCGAATTGTATCCCAGCGTGGATGATTTTGAGGGATTCCGGATGCGCTTCGAGGCCAGTCTGCGCTACCTCTTGTGGAGCAATATTTCCCTGAGCCTGTCGGCCGTGAACATTTACGACAATCAGCCCGCCAAAAATGTCAGCAAAAACGACCTGCAAATCCGGTCGCTGATCGGGATCAATTTTTAGGCATGTTCCATCGTGCCCACCCCCGCGTGCAACTGAAGCACCTTGTCTACTGCCGACTCAAGGTCCCCCACCACGAAGTCATGATGCCCCGATCCTGTCCAAGGTGAATCGAGCAATATGGATGTGCATCCCGCCATGCGAGCCGCTTCGGCGTCCTGCCACTTGTCGCTGATGACATACGAATGGCCCAAGTCCAGCTGCCACTTGAAGGCCGCCTCCTTCAACAACCCCGGACGAGGCTTTCGGCAGGGACACTGGTCGCCTTCGTCATGAGGGCAGATGAGGATGTCATCCAGCCTGAAACTTTGACGCAATAGCCCGTGCATCCGGTCCAACTCTCTCCGCGCCAGAAGGCCGCGCGACAGACCGGGTTGATTGGTTGTGGCAATCAAAACGAATCCGGCCGCTCCGAGCCTTCGCAATGGGGCTATTGCGTCTGTGTTGATCCGAAAATCTTCAAAAGTCATTGCCGAAATCTGCCGGGCGCCAGCCACGCGGACGCGCGCCAGGACTCCGTCTTGCTCGAGGAAAATGGCGGGCTTCATGAAACCTGAGAACTGCATAAATCCGGCCAATCTCTTGAGCAGTAAGTTTTTCCCGAAAAATGACGTCTCATTGCTGCGCGCTCGCCGTCAATTGTCTTGGTTTTGAGCACCACGTCCTGTTTGTGGAGCGTGCGGTTGCGCGAAACCGGAAAAAGGGTTTTGCGATGGTCAATTAAAACTCTAAATTAATTGGTCGCGCGCGGCGTCGAATCTGCCCTGAACGCATGATGAACAGGCTTTCAACAAATTTTTTGTGGCTGCTTGTGGCGCTCCTGCCTCACTTGGCTGCCGCGCAGGCCGTCACTTTCGAACAACAGATTCAGCCGCTTCTGGCCAAATATTGTTACGACTGTCACGGCGACAAGCGCCAAAAGGGCGACCTCTCCCTCCAAAGTTTCAAGTCGCTCGCCGAGGCCCAAAACAACCGCGCCACCTGGGAGCGCGTGTTGCACAACCTCTCCAGCCGTGAAATGCCTCCGCCTAATAAACCCCAGCCCACCCAGCAGGAACGCGACCTGGTTGCCCGCTGGATCGAAGCCTCCGTCCTGGGCTGCGATTGCACCAAGCCTGACCCGGGCCGCGTCACCCTTCGCCGCCTCAACCGCAACGAATACAACAACACCATTCGCGACCTGGTGGGCGTGGACTTCAAGCCCGCCGCCGATTTTCCCGCCGATGACAGCGGATACGGCTTCGACAACATCGGCGACGTGCTTTCCTTGTCGCCGATGCTTCTGGAGAAGTATCTCGCCGCCGCGGAAAAAATCCTCGATGTGGCCATCATCACCCATCCCAAAACCAACGGCCCCGCGCGGCGTTTCGAGGCGGAGCAACTGCCTTCCACGGCCAAGGGCGGTGGCCCGTATTTAAATTTTGCCAGAGCCCTGAATACCGAGGGGGAAATCCACGTGATGGTGCCAGTGCCCGCCGAAGGCGAATACATTTTGCGCGCCCGGGCCTTTGGACAGCAGGCCGGGCTGGAACCCGCCAAAATGGAATTCCGCACCAACGGCGTCGCCGTTGCCGTGTTTGACGTGACTGCGGTGGATGAAATGCTCGGCATTTACGAGCAGCGCCTTCATTTGCCTTCCGGTGAAATGAAGCTCGCCGCCGCCTACATCAATAACTACAGCGACTACAATACCAACGACCCCAAGCTGCGCGGTGACCGCAATCTCATCATCGATTATTTGGAACTCATCGGCCCTGCCGGGCCTCAAATCTATCCCGGCTCGCACCGGAATCTGTTTCCAAAGCCAATCACCGACGGCATGGACCAGGCGGCCTATGCCGAGGAAATCCTCCGCAAGTTCGCGCGGCGCGCCTACCGAAGGACCGTCCAGGACTCGGAAATCGCCCGGTTGATGTCGCTCTATCATTTTGCCCGGAGCGACGGCGACAACTTTGAATCCGCCGTCAAACTGGCGCTTCAGGCCGTCTTGGTGTCGCCGCACTTCCTGTTTCGCGGCGAAATCGTGTCCACGCCGAAAAATGCGCCTGCCATTCTTCCCATTGGGGAACACGCGCTGGCCACCCGGCTCTCTTATTTTCTCTGGAGCACGATGCCGGATGAGGAATTGATGGCCCTGGCCGACAAGGGCCGATTGCGTCGCAACCTCGACTCCCAGGTCCGCCGCATGCTGCTGGATCCCAAGTCGGGTGCCTTTGTGGAACACTTCGTCGGCCAGTGGCTCCAGATTCGCAACCTCGAGTTGATCCAGCCCGACCCGGAGGAGTTTCCCGCCTTCGACGACGCCCTTCGCGCGGCCATGTCGCGCGAAACGCAACTGCTCTTTCAATTCATCATGAAGGAGGACCGCTCCATCCTGGACCTGCTCGACGCCAACTTCACCTTCGTCAACGAGCGCCTGGCGCGTCACTACAACCTCCCCGGCGTCGCGGGAGACCAGTTTGTCCGGGTCAAACTCAAGTCCCCCGAGCGCGGCGGCGTTCTCACCCACGCCAGCATCCTCGCGCTGACGTCCAATCCGACCCGCACCTCGCCCGTCAAGCGCGGCAAGTTTGTTTTGGAAAACATCCTCGGCACGCCCCCGCCGCCGCCCCCGCCGGAGGTGCCCGAGCTGGCCGAGGAAAAGAAGGAGGCGCTCACCGGCACGCTGCGCCAGCGCATGGAGCAGCACCGGGAGAATCCCAACTGCGCCACCTGCCACGCCCGCATGGACCCCATCGGCTTCGGGCTGGAAAACTTTGACGGCATCGGCGCCTGGCGGGACAACGAGGGAGCGTTTCCCATCGATCCCTCGGGCGAACTGGTCACCGGCGAAGCCTTCCAGGGCGTTGCCGACCTGAAGACAATTTTAATTCGCCATAAGCGCGAGGAATTTGCCCGTTGCCTAACCGAGAAAATGCTCACCTACGCCCTGGGGCGCGGCCTGGAGTTTTACGACAAGTGCGCCGTGGACGACATCACGCGGAACCTGCGCCGCCACAACTATCGTTTTTCCGCCCTGATTGGCGGCATTGTGGACAGCGTGCCCTTCCAGAAAACGCGCGGCGCGGCGGAGGAATCTGGTGAGCCGCAGCCCGGCGGGTGACAGGGACGGAATTCAGACCAGTGGTTGCGAGGAACGAGCTACCCTCAGTGATCGAATCAAGCCCATACCCTACCCCAATGGGGTTGAATCATGGACTCGTGGATTTGACGCAAACGCCAGCGCTTGCCCATTGTGCTTTCTTTACCCCACCCACTCCGCGCACAGCAGCTCCGCCTGCTGGAGCACCGTCTTCACCGCCTCTTCCTGCAGATCCGGCGGGTAGCCGTATTTGTTCAAGATGCGCTTCACCATGACGCGGATCTTTGCCCGGGCGCCCCCGCGCAGGGTCCCGTCGATGGTGACGCTCTTCCGCACCTGCGTGGTCAACTCGGCGGGGAT
>CALJZV010000607.1 GCA_937983475.1 uncultured Verrucomicrobiales bacterium | reverse complement strand
GGTGGCGGCGCTGAGCCGTCCGGCTAGTTGGGTGAAGACCCGGTTTTGTTTTTCCGCCGATTCGCGGTTGGCACCCGCGCGCAAGCGTTCCAGCGCTCCGGCGTAATGGTCTGCCAGGGCTGCAAGGGTTTTGAGGTCACGCGCGGAATAGGCGCGGGGCGAGTAGCTTTGAATCGAGAAAAAACCGATGACGTTGTCGTTGTGCCGGATGGGGACATTCATCAGGGAGGCCGAAGGCCGGCTGCGGTCCCCAAAGGGCATCGTTTCGCCTTCAGGGAGGGAAGGCTCGTCCCGGAGGATGAGTTCCGGGCCCTTTTCAAAAACGCGCCGCGCCATGGGCGAGGGAGGGAGGTCCGGAATGCCTGTGATGCGGGTGCGCTTGCCGTCGAGAATGTCCATGGCCACCAGCGGACGCACCATGTTTCGGTCCTGAAAGTAGAGATCCAGCGTAGTGGCATCCCATTGAAAAAGCCTGGTTGCCGCCGTGATGATGATTTCGGCGGCTTGAGTTTCGGTGGAGACCGAGCTGAGTTGGCGGGCCAGGTCTGAGAGGACGCGGTTGCGCCTTTCAGCTTTTTTCCGCTCTGCGTCGGCTTTTAATCGCTCCAAAGCACCAGCGCAATGATCAGCCAATGCTTGAAGAGTTTCCAGCGCATGCTGGTTGTAGCTGTGCGGTGTGTAGCTCTGAATGGAAACGAAACCGATCACCGATTGCTTGCTTCGAATGGGCACAAGGAGGACCGAGGCGGAGGGGCGGGTGGCATCCCCGTAACGAATGAAATCGGGCGAAGGTTGCTCTGGATTCTCCCGCAGCACCAATTGTCCGCCCTCGTGCATGGCCTTGCGCATCATGGGCGTGGGCTTGTAAACGCTTGGCGGCACGTCGGTCTTGACGCCGTTGATCAGGTCAATGTTGACGATGCTTTGAAGCGAGTCCTCTTCGGCGGAATACAGGTGGATGTAGCTGGAGTCCCAGCCCAGAAGGTTGTCCGCAATCTCCAAAATAATGCGGGCGGCTTCGTCCATGCGTGTGGCGGAACTGAGGCGCTGTCCCAAGCTTGAAAAGGCAGCGCGTTGCGCCTCCACGACCTTATGTTGGGTGATATCCCGGCTGATGCCCACCAATCCAATGACCTTTCCCTGGTCGTCCTTCAACGGCACTTTGGTGGTGAGGAGCCAATGATGAGAGCCGTCGGTAGCGACAATCGGTTCCTCTCGGTTGAGAAGGGGTTGCTGCGTCTTCATCACCATCTGGTCATCCTGGATGAAGCGTTCGGCTAATTCGGGCGGGAAAAAATCCGACACGGTTTTGCCCTGGACATCGGCTGGCGTCACGCCACCCAGCAGGACGCGGTGCGCCTGGTTGTCCAGAATGTTCCTGGACTGGGTGTCCTTGACGTAAATGTAATCGGGCAGGTGATCCAGCAAAGTTCGCAAAAGCGTATGCTCCTTGGCCAGAGCCTGCTCAGCGCTGATGCGCTCCAAAGCGCCGCCGCACAGGTCGGCCATGGTTTGCAGTGTATTCAGATCCTCCTCGGTGTAGGCATTGACGGTGTAGCTTTGAATTGATAGCACACCAATGCTTTTGTCATGGTGCCGAACCGGAACTATCAGAATGGAAGCGGACTTGCGGGACTCGTTTCCAAAGGGCTTCAGCCCTTCGCTGTCCTCGGGATTCTGCCGAAGGATCAGCTTGGCTTTTCCTGCCACCACTTCCTTTAAATTGTCTGAAAGGTCCCGCACGGAATCCAAGGGCTCGATCAGGGTTTTTTTGCCATGAAGCGTGTCGTAGCGGATGACGGTCGTTTTGTTCCGGCTTTGGGGCGAGTAACGGCACATGTAGGCGGCGTCCCAGCCAATCAGCGGCCCGGCGATATTCAGGATGGTTTCCGCCACTTCCCGGTCAGTCCTGACTGCTGTAAGTTGCTGGCTCAATAGCGAAAAGGCTTGGTTGCGACGCTCGGCCTTGGATCGCTCGGCCATTTGGTGTTCGAGTTGCTCCTTCTGCGATTGCAACTCATGGTACAGTCGGTCATTGGCAATGCTGACTGAAATGTGATTGGCGACAATTTGCAGGTGTTCCAGGTCGTTCTTGGAAAAATGGGGAACGGTTTGTTTCCAATAAACGCCGATTATGCCGATAACCATGCTTTCGGCCAGCAGTGGCGCGCCAGCGTAGGAAAGAAGTTTTGAGGGGTCTTCCTTGGCGATGTATGCCGTTGTCGGATGGGTTCGGACATCGGAAATAAAGACTGGTTTCTTTTCGCCTATGACCATTGGAGCCACGCCAAAACTGGGGGAAACCTGCTCAGGCAGGGAGCCGGCTACATACCCTGAACAGGCCAGCAATCGGAGTTGGTCGTACTCGAGCACCCGAATGACGCAGGCGTCTGCGGCGAAAGCGGCCTGCACCTTCTCGGCCAACAAGGCAGCTTGTTCCTGTAGCGGCATCGTTCCGACGATGCCTGACGTCATCAACGCAATTTCCCGCAAGCGTTTTGCTTCGGAAAGCGGGTTCGATGGGACCGGGTTTCCTGTGGCGGCCAAATAGACCCCGCTTGCCAAAGGTGAGGCTTCCTCGGGTGGTGGGTTGTTTGGCGACAAGGGTTTCAAATTCATTTGCGGCAGCGTGTCGTTTCAGGGGCCGTTGGTTTTAGGAACACGGTCGCGATGGGAGGCGGTCCATTCAAGAATTGTCCAAATTTTATTCGATGTGTCACAAAAAAGCGCGGATTGATTTCAGCCAAGGCCTTGCAAAGCCCATCCACCGCCAATGTTCAAGGCTAGCTTTGCCGCTTTTTGGGGTTAAGCAAACCATAAGCCAACCTGTTGAATCATGGCAGAAATTCGGTCTGAAGAAAAACACCTGTTGCCAGAAAGGGCACAAATGTTACAAAGGCGCAAGACCGGGGAAGTGCGCAGGGCCTATGAGGCCATTCTGCCCTGCCTTCCTCGCGGCAATCTATGAGCAGGGAAAACCGAGAACTGAATGAGGCGCGGGAGGAAATTGCCCGGCTTAAAACGGAACTTGAAAATGCGCAGCAGGAGTTTCAGCGTTTTACTTATTCCGTTTCTCATGACTTAAGGGCCCCGTTGCGGGCGATTCGCGGCTTCTCGGAGGCGCTTCTGGAGGATTTTCCAAATCAATTAGGTGAGGAGGGGAAGCGATATCTAAATATTATTGGAGCCAGCGCGGTCCAGATGTCCAAATTGCTGGATGCTGTCTTGAGTTATTCGCGGCTTGGGCGGCAGGAAATCCGGTTGGCTGACTTGGACATGAAGGAATTGGCGCGCGGAGCTTTTGCCGAGCTCACCCCAGAGACAAAAGGGCGTAAAATTGACTTTCAAGTGGGCGACTTGCCGTCCTGCCCGGGGGATTCCAATTTGATCGGGCACCTTTGGGCAGTTTTATTGTCCAACGCACTTAAGTTTTCCGCACCCAGGGAATGCAGCGTCATTGAGATAGGCGGCCGGGCCGAGGGGAACGAGGCAGTGTTCTGGGTCAAGGACAACGGCGTGGGGTTCGACGTGAAGTACGTCGGCAAACTGTTTGGGATGTTCCAGCGGTTGCATTCGGACAGTGAATTTGAGGGCGTTGGCGCAGGACTGGCCATCGCGCAGCGGATCGTTCGCCGCCATCATGGACGGATTTGGGCGGAAGCGGACGTGGATAAGGGCGCGTGTTTTTTATTTCGACTGCCATTGGCCAAATAAAAGTGGCGCCACTAATCAAAGAATGAAGGTTTCCCTGATTTGGAGGTTTTTTGCTCGGGCATCTTGAGGCAGGCGCGTTAAAGGAATATCTTGTTGTCAAATGAGAGACGCGTTTGGGTCTTCCCGGCAACAGCAACGCACATTCAATACCGTGGAATCCTCGGCTTCCTCCGCTGTCCGCAAGTCAGAGCCATTGCGGATTCTTTTGTTGGAGGATGTCACACCTGATGCCGACCTGATGGAGTTGGAACTGGCCCGCGCGGGCCTTTGTTTTACCTTGAGGCGGGTGGAGAAGCGCGATGAGTTTCTGCGGAATCTAAATGAGTTTCGGCCTGATATTGTGCTTGCAGATTATTCCCTGCCTCAATTCACCGCATTGGAGGCCCTTCGATTAATGCATGCCAGCGGAGCGGATGTGCCGTTTATTTTGGTGACGGGTTCACAGTCCGAAGAGGTGGCGGTTCAGTGCATGAAGGAGGGGGTGGATGATTACATTTTGAAGTCCAGCCTGCGCCGTCTGCCCTCGGCCCTCCGAAATGCGATAGAGAAAAAAGAGGCCGAGCAGTCAAAGCAATTGGCGATCGAAGCGCTCAAACAGCGGGAGGAGCACTTCCGGTCGCTCATTGAAAACGCGCTCGATATCATTCTGGTGCTAAACCTTGATGGCTCCATTCGTTATTCCAGTCCCTCGGTTAAAATCATAGGTTACAGGCCGGAGGAACTGGCATCGAAAAGCTTGTTTGAAATCGTGTCCCCCGATGATTCGCAAGAATTGGCTGGGATTTTTGCCGATGTGCTGCGGCATTCCACCCAAACGCGCTCGGCAGAGTTTTTGGTTCGGCACAAAGACGGCTCCAGTCGCGTGTTGGACGCCGTCTGCAAGGCGATTTACCCCCACTCTGACCAGTTTGGCATTGTGCTAAATGCCCGGGATGTCACCGAGCGCAAGGAACAGGAATCGGCGATCGAGAAATTGGCCACTTTTCCGCGGCTAAATCCAAACCCGGTTTTCGAGCTCTCGTCCGAGGGGCGGTTGGTTTACAGCAATGAGGCTGCCGAGTGCATGGCAAAAGATCTGGGGCGGTTGCATCCATCGGAGATTTTACCCGCAGACACCGTTTCGGTTGTCTCTCGGTGTTTGGAAACGGGAGAGAGCGTTTCGGGGAAAGAGACGACCGTCGGAAATCGCATCCTGTCCTGGTCGTTTTTTCCCATCATTCCCAGCCACGCAGTTCATTGTTATGCTTTGGATGTCACTGAGGCCAAGCGGATGGAGGCTCAGTTGCGTCAGTCGCAAAAGCTGGAGTCGGTCGGACAATTGGCTGCGGGCGTGGCCCATGATTTCAACAACCTGCTGACCTTGATTCGGGGCTACGCGGGGCTGGCCTTGGATCAAAAGCCATTGCCGGAGGATGTCTACGAGCCGTTGAAGCAGATTTCCGCCGCGACCGAAAAAGCCACTCAGTTGACGCGGCAATTGCTGCTCTTCAGTCGTAAGCAGACGGTGGAATTGTCTCATTTGAACTTGAATGAAGTTATTCGAGGCATGGATGCCCTGTTGCGTCGTATTGCTGGAGAACAAATCGCGTTGGAATTTCACTTGGCAGACCATTTGCCGGCGGTTCAGGGCGATGCCGGAATGATTGAACAAGTGCTGATGAATCTGGCGGTCAATGCCAGGGACGCAATGCCCAAGGGGGGGCAACTGTCCGTCAGCACAAGCTTTACGGAGATGAATTCCGTTCATGCTCGCATTAATCCTGAAGCGCGAGTTGGCGCTTATGTATGCCTTCGCGTCGCTGACACGGGCGCAGGCATTTCTCCGGAGGTTCTTCCGCGAATTTTTGAGCCTTTTTTTACCACCAAGGAGGCAGGAAGTGGCACGGGCCTGGGTTTGGCCACCGTTTATGGAATTGCCCGGCAGCATGGCGGATGGATTGAAGTGTTGAGCACTGTCAGCCAAGGGACAACATTCAGGCTGTTTTTGCCTGCGGCAGAGCGTTCCGGTGGCGTGCTGGCTCGTCAGTCCAGCGCGGCACCGGTTCGGGGTGGAACAGAGACAATCCTTGTTGCCGAAGATGAGCCTGAGTTGCGTCGGTTGGTCAAATCTGTGCTTGAGCATTATGGCTACAAAGTGATTGAGGCGAGTTCCGGCCTTGAGGCATTAAAATTGTGGGAAAACTGCGGTGAATCAGTGGATTTGCTCTTGACCGACATGATAATGCCTGGACAGATGACCGGGCGGCAACTCGCTGAGCAGTTACTGCAAAAAAAGCCCAAACTTCGGGTTGTTTACACCAGCGGATACAGCGGAGAAACCCTTGGCGAAACCAGTTTTTTTGTCCCAGGAGTCAATTTTCTTGCCAAGCCCTTTCAGCCAAATGACATGCTTCAACTGATCCGCATACAGCTGGACGCCTGATGTTACGGTTATCAAGTCGCACCCGTTGACCTCGGGTATTGTCTTAAGTTAAGACAAGCAGGTTCCCAGTAAAGGCATGCATATAACCAAACAACGCGAGCTCTTCTTTTTTCCTCGTTCAGTAAGGTTTTTCGCCTGCCTCCGTTAAAAAAAACACCACGCAAACCCTATGAAAAAAAACCCAGCATTGTCGTTTGGCAATCGTTTGATAAAGGCGTTTACCGCCTGCAAGCGGTCCCTGATTGCGCTTGGAATAGTTGCCGCCTCGGCGGTTACTGTTGTGGCTCAATCTGAATACCCCGGTGCCGTCTGGCGCCCCACCTATCCCGGCCACTGGAGCACATCCGGCTATGGCAAGAAATTCCATGTTGTCCATGACATGGAAGGTTATTACCTGTCTTCGATTTCCTATTTCAACCGCTCTACGACCCGGGCGAGCGTGCATTTCTGGACCAACGGCAAAAAGGACAACAGCAGCGATGCTTTGCCTGGCGAAGTGAGTCAATCCATCAAGTTGGCGTATTATGCGTGGCATGCCCGCTGTTGGAACAATCATTCTACCGGCACTGAGCATGAAGGGTTTGCGAGCAATCCTGCTTGGTTCACAGAAGAGCAATATCAGTCCTCGTCCGCGCTGACCCGTTGGCTTGCCAACCGATATGGATGGACCAAGAACCGCAATCGCATCATTGGCCACGACCAAAAGCGCATTTCGGGTTGGCCTTCTTGGGCATCGGCCAATTTGGGTATCGATCCATATTGTAATGACCACCATGATCCTGGAGCCTATTGGAAATGGACTTACTACATGGATTTGGTTAATCAAACCACCTCCAGTACGCCTTCAGGCCCAAGCAGTCTAAAAGCCACAACTTACTCCTCCAGCCGAATTGATCTGACTTGGGTGGATAATTCGGGCATTGAAACTGGGTTCAAAATCGAGCGTAAAACCGGGTCAGGCGGCACATGGTCTCAAATTGCGACAGTTGGCGCTAATGTGAAGGCCTATTCCAGCACTGGACTGGCTTCCGGAACTCAATACTATTACCGCGTCCGAGCTTACAATACCGCCGGAAACTCACCATTCTCCAACGAAGCCAACGCTACCACAAAGGATACGATTCCCGCCGCTCCTACCAGTTTGACAGCGACAGCGGTGTCCGATGTTCAAATCAATCTGACATGGGCGCAATCCAGCCCCAATGAGGATGGTTTTCGTATCTATCGCTCGACCGACAATGTGACCTTCACCTTGATCGCCACGGTGGGCATTAATGTGACCAGCTACAACAATACAGGGTTGACTGGCAATCGTCTCTATTACTACAAGGTTGCGGCTTATAACACCGCAGGTAATTCGGCATACTCCAATACTGCAAGCGATACAACCGCTCCTCAGGCACCCACAGGTTTGACGGCTTCGGCAGTCAGTGGCACGACCAACTGGAACAAGATTGCGTTGACATGGACGGATGCTTCCAGCGCAGAAGTGGGTTTCAAAGTGGAGCGCGCGACGGCGGCTGCGGGGCCGTTTACCCAGATTGCAACGACAGGTGCGGGGGTGGCGAACTACACCGATTCTGGCCTTGCTGCCACAACAACCTATTATTATCGCGTTCGCAGCTATAATGCCAACGGCAACTCGGCCTACTCGAACACTGCCAGCCGCACGACGGGCAATGCGCCTCCCGTGTTGAATGTTATTGGCAATAAGACTGTCGTAAATGGAAACCTCCTTACGTTTACAGCCTCGGCGAGCGATCCAAATGCTCCTGCCCCGGCGACGACGACGTGGCAGAATTTCACCAGTTTCCCTCACAATACGCCGAACGAAACGATTTTGTTCAACAAGCCGTTGAATTCGGCGACGACCAGCGCGTTCATTGACACGGCGGCAACGAATTATACCCGTGTTGTGACCAATGGTCCGACGGCCATGGGTGCTGGCAACAAAACAATGGTGGCGGGATGGACCTTCAAGACAGGCCAAACCGATTACTGGGTGCGCTTGAATACATTCAATACGCCGACGAATCCAAATCCGGCGATTGCATTGGATCAGCGTTTGCAGTTCAAATTTCACTCCAGCAAAAATGTGAAGGTGGGTATCGGCATTCGGGAAACCGGGACGACGGCTGCATATGGTGCCAATGGTGGCACTACCGGCTCGCTCGAATGGGTTGCAGTGACCAATGTTCTTAGCGGCAGCAAGCCGATTCCCAATCGCCTCTCCACCGCGACCGCGCTCTACACGCTCAACTACAACATTCCCTTTGAGCCCCAAGAGGCCTTTACCGGAGACGGGAAGGTGGATGAAAGCGGCGCCAAGGGTGTTCTGGAACATGTGGTCATCCGTGGCGAAGGCGGCACTGGTGCTTATACGGTTTACATGGATGACTTTCAGGTCGTGGTGGCGAACAATTTGGCCTACACGCTGGATGCCGGCGCCCCGAGCGGTGCGAGCATCGCGCGCCGATCGGGTAAGTTTACCTGGACTCCGACAACCGGCCACGGGGGTGTGCATAACACAACAGCCAGCGTCCCCGCCAACATCGGCGCTCAGGTCTGGG
>CALJZV010000606.1 GCA_937983475.1 uncultured Verrucomicrobiales bacterium | reverse complement strand
GCGCGTGGTTTCCGCGCGAGGCGAGTTTTGGGGCCACTTGATCTCCATGCAAATAGGTGTTGAGGCGCACAGGCTCGATTTGCGCTGCCCCATTGGCGTTGAACGTCCTGGTGAACACGTCCCAACTGTTCGATGACACCATGGTGTCCAACTGGCTGTAACCAACGATGAACCCGCCGTTGTCGGTGGCCGCCACGCTGGGATGCGCGCTGATGTTGGTGCCTGAATTGACCAAAAATTCACTGCCGATCAAGGTTCCGGTGGGATCGATCAGTTGCCCCTTGATATCCACATAAAACTGAAGGCGCGTGTCGTTGGTGTCAAAGGAGCGCTGGCGCTCCGACGCCCACACCACCACAAAGTTGCCGTTGGTCAACGCGGCCACCGAAGGATTGCGCTGATTGTGCAAAGTGGTTTGATTTACTTTGATTTCCCCTGATACCGGGGCACCGGACGGCGACAACACCCTGGCGTAAACACCTGCCAGGCTGCCGTCCTGTCCGTAGCTCGACCAGGCAATGGCAACATTGCCGTTCTTCAGTCCGGCGATCGAAGGATGAATCTGGTGCTGGTTGGTGTACACGTTCACCTGGAGATCGCCCGTGGTGAAGACACCTTGTGGCGAAAGGAACCGCGCGAAGATTTTGTGGAACCCCTGGCGTCCGCCCTGCCAGACAAACGCCGCGCCGCCATTGCTGAGCAAGGCCACCTTGGCGTTTTCCTGGTCACCGATGCCATTTTGGTTGACGCGAAATGTGCTCAAATCCCCGGAAAGGCTGGAATTAATTCGTTGCGCGCTGATGCCCAGACCATCGTTGTCTGTCGCGTTATCGTGCCAGACAATCCAGCCGCCGTTGCCGCCCAGCGCCACATGGCTGCCCACCTGGTCGCCGGGAATGGTTCCGACGATGGGGTACTCGCCCGCGATTTTGGTCAGCCCGGATTGAGCCTGCAAACCCGTGGAAAAAGCCAAAAAACCGAGCAAAATCGCTCGATTTGCAAAAGGCACGAACTTGATGCTACGCACTTTGGGAACCTATCAGGGTTTAACTTACGTTGTCTATTTCTTTGTTGGAAAAACACCGGGTTTCTCCACGCATTTCTCCGCTAAAAACTTGAGCGCATTCTTTTGGGGAGAATCTTGTGTTTTTACAAGACATTTCCCGCGCCAAAACTGCACAAACTTTCTTCAATTTAAATTCTGTTTACCTATTTCAACGCCGTGCAGGCCTCGATCAATTTCAAATAATCCTCATTTTGATTTGAGGGAATCGTTTGGGGCTTTTTCCAGTTTCGCATTGCGGAGTCCTTCAGTCGCCATGCCTCGGCGTGTCCGTCCGCAAATGAGAGAACGTAGCTATAATCATGCCGCCGGTTGGCGGGCATGTCGTAAAAACGCCCCATGGGAGCCGAACCCGCCAAAATGAAAAACTTGGGGTCATCAATTTGATCCTCATGGTCCTCAATCAGCACCGCTGCGCCCGAGAGGGCCGGAGTGGTAATCTGCGAAAACCGGACGTAACGCCGGTAATTGGCCTGTGTTCCAGACTTAAACTCCACCCCATTCATCCAGTAATTCATGGAATAGCTCCGAACTCTGCCAACGCCATTCACCTCGCTCCGGTCAGTGGGACAACGATAAAGGGAAGGGTTCTTCACATAGGGGAACAACGCGCCCTGCCTCAAAAGGTTGGTGTCGGTGGCTTCGGAGGCATTGGCCATGCTGCCGAACACCCAGATCGGCTCGTTTGTCCCCAAAACCGGAAACTGGCTTTCGCTCTGCATCAGCATCCCGCTGTTCTCGTCGGTGTAGAGCGTCCAGCCGACCATGAGCTGCTTGAGATTGTTCAGGCAGGCGGTTCGTTGCGCCTTTCCCTTGGCCTTGGCCAGGGTCGGCAGGAGCAATCCAGCGAGAATGGCAATGATGGCGATCACCACCAGCAGTTCGACCAGGGTAAAAGCCCTTTCCAACCTGCGCTCACCAGCTCCTTTTATCCGTTGGACCAAGCACTTTCTCATGACTGAGAGCCCCGATATTAGCAAAGCCTGAACCAACCCAAAGCTTTAATTCTGTGGCTCACAACAAATCCCTCTGGCCGGTCGGAGAGGCCTTTTCCAGTTCCGCCAGCATGGTTTTGAATCCCCATTTTTTGAACAATGTTTTAAGTCTCTCCACGTCCGGGCTTTTGATCTAATACTCCTCGCAACAGGCGGCGTCGGGCAGGCTGTCGTGCAGTTGAATGAGGCGCCGGTTGCGTTGAAGGGTTTCGACCGAAGCCATCAAAGCCGATCGAACCCGCTCGGGCGCCACTTCGTTGATGCGACGGTATATTTCCTCAACAGTTCCAAATTGCTGGAGCAGGCGCGTGGCGGTCGTGGGCCCGACACCCGGCACGCCGGGAATGTTGTCCACAGTGTCGCCAATGAGGCTGAGCCAATCCACAATCTGCGCGGGCTCAACTCCCGTTTTGGCGCGAACATCGTCGGCCTTCCAAACCTTGAATTCCTTGTCATTGGGGTTCAGCAAGCCGACGCTTGCCGACACCAGTTGCATGAAGTCCTTGTCGGAACTGGCAATTACCACGGAAATCCCCTGCTCCACGGCAAGCCTGGAGACGGTGGCAATCCAGTCATCGGCCTCGACGCCTTCCCGCATGAATGAGGCGATGTTGGAAGCGCGTAGAAATTCGACAATTTCATCCAGTTGCACCTCCAGGGCAGTCGGCATGGAAGGTCGCTGGATTTTATACTCCGGATGCAGGGTCATCCGCTCGGCGGCCAGCCCGCCATCCCACACCACGACCCAGTGCGTCGGCTCCACCTGGGCCCGCATTTTGGTCAGCATGCGGATGAAACCGTAAATCGCGTTGGTGGGGTCCCCTGTCGGTGAACTCAACTGCCGGATGGCGTAAAAGGCGCGGTAGGCAAAGGCATGCCCGTCAACAATTAAAAGCCGCCTGTCCATCGCTTCCTAGTCGGCTGGACTAATGAGTCATCATGGGCTTCGTCGGGAGAACGTGATCTCCCCCGTGTCATTACTGAGCAGCCGGCGCAAAGGTTTGATCCGGAATCGTGTTCCGGGCAAATGGCAAATCCTCATCGGAATGAACCGGGTTGCCCGCCGGATCAATGATCCTTGGCGTCACGAAAATGACCAGATTCTTTTTAAAGGTCTGAGACGACTCGCTACGGAACAACCGGCCAATCATGGGTATATCCCCCAACACCGGTATTTTATCCTTGAGCCGAACAACATCGTCGGACATCAAGCCGCCCAACACCACAGTCTGACCATCCCAGACGTTGCAACTGGTGGTGACCTGACGCAACCGCAAACGAGGCAATGGCAGTTGAGCGCTCAACGGCGTTGCTGCTGCGGAACCAACTGACTGGGCCTGAGGAATAAAGCCAGAGGGATCATCATATCCAACAAATTCAGTAATCGTGGGAATTATAGTCATTTGAATGGAAACACCGTCCGCAGACACGTAAGGAATCACGTCCAAAACTGGACCAAACGGCAATGGTTGAGTTTGAAATTCGATTTCAGAGCCGATTCCGCCACCTCCGGCAACTTGACCTACTTGAGCGGCACTGCTAGAGGCCGTTTGGTTAATCTCAACACCAGTCACAATGGTTTGCAAATCCACGCTCGCAATTTGCGTTTGACGACCACTCAATGTCGTCACACGGGGTGCCGTTAACAAGTCCACCCCGCGACGAGTTTCAAGCGCTCGAATCACCATTCTGAATTGAGGATCCGTCAATATTCCTGAAACGGTCGCCATGGCCGGGGGGGAACCGTTTAGCCGAGTCAGCCCAGCAGTAAGAAAGCCGTCCGACGCCGAAGGAAGTATCGTTCCGGGCCCAGGAATTCCAGGTCCAAAGCCGGGGCCGGGGAAGATACCGCTCGGATTGGCCTTGGTCGGTGCGCCGCTGAAGGAGGGGGCGGTGCCCGCCTGTCCGCCGACCTTGTCGCCGAACATCAGCGTGTTGCCCAGGAACCAGTCAAAGCCCAACGCCTTGTTGTCCGATTGGCTGATCTCGGCAAACTTGGCCTCGATCGTGACCTGCGGCGGCGCTATTTTCATCGCCTCCACGGTGGTGGCGCTGATTTCCAAATCCTGCAACGTGGCGCGCACC
>CALJZV010000605.1 GCA_937983475.1 uncultured Verrucomicrobiales bacterium | reverse complement strand
CGCTCAATACAATCGCGAACCAGACGGTGAATGAAGGTGCAACTTTGAACGTCACGGCTGTAGGTAACGACACCGACGTCCCTGCCAACACATTCACTTACAGTTTGGTAAGCGCTCCGGTTGGCATGACGATCAATCCAACAAGCGGTGCCATCTCATGGGTTCCCGGAGAGCTCGACGGCCCGGATACGCATCAAGTTACCGTTCAGGTAAAAGACAATGGGACACCCGCCTTGACGGCCACCCGCAGCTTCAATGTGACGGTTAATGAGGTGAACGCGAACCCTGTTCTCACGCTGGGGACGACAAGCGCCAAGGTTTACAACATCGCAAACTTTGACTTGACCGATGATGAGGCCAACGGCGTCATTATGTTCCGTCATCCGCTTTATTCATCCACCAGCAGCTCATTCCTAGATGCGACACCCAATTCGACGCTGCTGGTAACGTCGCCGGACTTCCCTGATCCGAATGTCAACACAAGCTTGAAGGCGTTGAAGGCGAGCTTCAGCTTCAAGACCGGCACGACCAATCCGTGGCTGCGTTTAAGCACATACACATTGAACACGAACCATGCGTTCGTTCCCAACCCCACTGTGGATTTGGGGCAGCGCGTGCGCTTTGATGTCTATTCCACGAAGACTATCCAAGTGGCCTTGGGTATTCGCGAAACCGGGTTTAGCGCTCCGATTGGTTTCAACGGTGGTGTGGCCGGGGGGATTGAGTATGTGGGTGTTACCGGCAAACAGGCCAACGGTTGTCCGATTCCGACCCGTACAGTCAGTGCGAATGTCTGGACAACCCTGGAATTCAACTTGCCAGCGGAGCCTTGCGCCAACTTTGTCAACGGCAACGGTGTGTTGGCAACTGGCAAGGGAACTCTGGAGCAGATTGCCATTGTTCCGGCGGGTGGAACGGGTGCCTACGATGTCTATTTTGACAACTTCCAGGTGGATGTCACCAGTTCCCTGTTCACTGTGGACACGCTGGCGACCATCACCTTCACCAATTCCGCTACGGATTCGGATGTTGGCCCCGGTGGCGCAAAGCAACTCCTGAGTTTCAGCCTGGGTGGAACACCTCCCGAGGGTGCGGAAATTGACCCGAACACCGGTGTGTTTAGCTGGACTCCAACGGCTGCCCAAAGCGTCAGCACCAATGTCATCTCCATCGTTGCGACGGATGATGGAACGCCTGCTCTCAGCGACAGCAAGAACGTCACCATCATCGTTACCAAGGTGAATACGCCTCCGGAAATGGGTGGTATTCCTGACGACGATGTTGAAGTGCCAAACAGCGGAGTGCTGTCTGTGGATGTGGACGCCGAGGATGATGACGTCCCCGGGGACATTCTTACGTTTAGCTTGGTTTCGGCACCTGCGGGAGCCACCATTGATCCAAGCACGGGCGTGATCACTTGGACTGCGCCGAGCAGCGGCAGCAGCACCAATACCTTTACGGTTCGCGTGACCGATAACGGATCGCCGGTTCTCTTCACCGAGGAATCCTTCACCGTGATTGTGGTTCCTGCCAATGCGGCTCCTGTCCTGACATTGGGAACCGCGCGCATCACCGAACACGTGGTGAATTACGAATCGTTTACCAATGGCACACCGAATGAACAGGTTATGTTCAAGAAGCCGTCCAACTCCGCGACGACCTCGGGATACATTGATACGACTGCGACAAATTACACCACCGTGACAACGAGCTTCCCCGCAGGCAACCCCAACGCGGGAGCGAAAGTTCTGCGTGCCGAGTGGACGTTCAATACCGGTTTCAGCGACTATTGGCTGCGTCTTACCACGTTTGATGCGGCACTCGTGCCGAATCCGACGATTGAACTGGGCCAAAGGCTTAAGTTCGACATTCACACCAGCAAGGCCCTGAAGGTATGCCTTGGCGTTCGCGAGACCGCAACTTCGGCCGAAGTTGGCGCGAACGGAGGAACCAGCGGCTTAATCGAGTTCGTTGGAGCCACCAGCAAAGTCAATGGCAAGCCGGTTTGCACTCGCACGGTGCCCGCAAATACATGGACCACGTTGGAGTTCGACCTGCCTGCGGAACCCGCTGTTGGATTCAATGGCGATGGCGTTCTCGCATCAGGACGCGGGGTGCTTGAGCATCTTGCCCTCGTCGGAGACGGAGGAACTGGGGTTTACACCGTTTACGTTGACAACTTCGAGGTGGTGAACACAGCCGCTCTGGACAGCACTGAAGAAGGCGGCATTGCCGAAATTACGGTTAAAGCCAACAGCACTGTGACCTTCACAGCGTCCTCCACGGATGCCGAGGGCCACAGCCGAACCTATGGTTTGGACAGCTCGCCGACTGGAGCCTCAATCAACAGCACCAGTGGTGCCTTCACTTGGACTCCAGGAACCGGAGACGTCGGTCTGGATCATGTGGTTTCCGTCTATGTTGAAGACAGCCCCACTAACGGCGCACTCAAGAAGCGCGACAACGATTCCTTCTCGGTTGTGGTTGTTGCCGATACGCTTGCCGTTCAATCCATTGACGGCGGCATCTTGGTTGGCGCCGGTGAATCGGTGTCTCTGACATGGGATTCTGTGGCTGGAAGCACTTACAAGATTCAAGCCAAGGACGATGTTTCGGGTGAATGGGTGGACACCGGTGCCACCGTTTCCGCGAGTGGTTCGACCTCAACAGCGGTCATTACCAACAGCGGTGAGGCGAAATATTACCGCGTGCAGGAAGTCAGCGGCAGTTCTGCTGACGAATAACTAATTAAAGTCTAATACGCGGCTGCCTGCGCCTAGGCGCAGGCAGTCTTTTTTTATTTAATTAACAGTGAATTAAGGAATGCGATTGGCGAAAGCATTACATTATAAAAAGGGCAATTGACACACTTCTCGCCGTCGCTATCTTCTCTCCTTCCAATTCGTGGACATGTCTGCGAAAAGATTTAATCGAACGTAAACAAGATGAAACGCACGTATCAACCGTCTAAAATCCGCCGCAAGCGGCAGTATGGTTTTTTGAACCGCAATTCTACCAAGAGCGGCAAGGCTGTCCTCAGCAATCGTCGGCGGAAAGGGCGCAAGCGTCTGACCCCGGTTTGATGTCCATTTGATGCATCCGGAATCTTCCCGTCGGTTGCGGCTTTCCCGATTAACCCGTTTTAAATCAAGCCGGGATTTTGCGCGGCCACGCGCGGAGGGGCAGCGTCTGGCCTGCGGGTGTTTGATTTTTAATTGGTTGCAACTGCCCCCTGAAGCCAAATCTCGCGTGGGGCTAATTACCGGCCGAAAAATAGGAGGGGCCGTGGTGCGGAGCCGTGCCCGGCGGTTGATGAGGGAAAGCTTCAGGTTGCATCAGCATGATTTTGAGCGACCGGTTGATTTGGTTCTGGTGGGAAGGCCATCCATTGCCGGAAAGAAGTTTTCTGAAGTGGAACGGGATTTTTTGGAGGCGATGCGCCGGTCCAAGTTACTGAAGACAAATAAGTGAATATTTTGCAGCGTATTCTGGTTGCGTTCATCCGCATATATCAATGCACCGTCTCCCCATTGCTCGGGTTGCTGTGCGGGCCACTTTCTGGGTGCCGTTATACTCCCTCCTGTTCCAGGTACGCCCAGGAAGCCCTGAGGAGCCATGGCATTTGCCGCGGGGCCTATCTTTCTATAAATCGCGTGTGTCGCTGCCACCCGTGGGGCGGGGCCGGTTACGATCCGGTTCCGGCAAGCCAATCCCACACAGCGACTTTTGACCCCGAATCAATTCATGGATCGTAAGTCCATCATCATTATCGTCGTCTGCTTTGCCCTGATCATTTTGTGGCCGAAGCTGATGCAAACATGGTATCCGCCTCAACCAGCGCCCGCCGTTGATCAATTGTCAGGCGCCACCAACCAAGCCGCCCTTGCCAAGCCCCCGGGCATCGTGCCTGCGGACCCGGCCTCCAAGCCGGCCCCGGCCATAGCGACCGATGCGCCCGAGGAGTTGTTAAGTGTCACCAATCACAATGCCGTTTACACCTTCTCATCGCACGGCGGTGGCTTGAAGTTGGTCGAGTTGAAAGATCACAAGGAGGCCATCGAATGTGGCCGAAACATCCCGGGTGAACGGCGCCCGGCAACGCTCAACACCCGCGCGCCTGCGCCTGTATTGGCGGTGTTAGGTGGTGAAACGATTCAAGGAAACAACGTGTTTGCGCTGAGTCGGACGGAATCCAGTGTCCGCGCGGAAAAGGACTTGGACAACGGGTTGCGCATCATCAAAGAGTTTGAAATCGGAACGAATTATCTGTTGAAGGCCCGAGTTAGCCTGGAAAATCGCTCCCGTGGCCCGTTGACGCTCCCTCAACAGGAGGTTGTCTTGGGCACCTCCACTCCGATTGGAACCTATGATACAGGCATGTATAGTGGTGTTTGTTGGTACAACGGCTGCAGGGGTGAACACATTGATTCTGGATGGTTCGCTAACCGGACATTAGGGTGTTTTCCTGGGACTCCGCGAACGGAGTATGTAACGCCCCAGATAAATTCCACCAATGTTCAATGGGCTGCGGTGCACAATCAGTTTTTCACGATCGCGGCAGTTCCCAACGATCCGGTGCCTAAAATGGTTTCACGCCAAGTCGAGCTAAAAAACACTGATGAACTCCTAAAATTGAATCCCAGCGCAGTGACCAACGGTTTTCAGACGGCCTTGGTTTACCCCGAAACTGTTCTACAAGAGGGAGTGGCCGTTGAACGGCAGTTTACCATCTACGCAGGACCGAAAGAATACAACACGCTGGCACGGCTGGGGGCTCAATTTAATAATAATCTGGACGCCGTGATGAATTTCGGCGGTTTTTTCGGATGGTTCGCGCAGGCACTGTTGCTGTTCATGAATTGGCTTCACAGCTTGGGATTGACTTATGGTTTGGCAATCATTGCGACGACCGTGGTCATTAAACTCGTCTTTTGGCCGCTGACTCAGGCAAGCACCAAGTCCATGAAACGGATGCAGGCCTTGCAGCCGCAAATGAAGTCGATTCAGGAGAAATACAAGGATGACCCGAAGAAGATGAACATGAAGCTCATGGAGTTCATGCGGGAGCACAAAGTCAGTCCCTTGGGTGGTTGCCTCCCCTTACTCCTCCAAATACCAATCTTTTTTGGGTTTTACCAGATGTTGCGCAGCGCCATCGAATTGCGCGGAGAAAGCTTCCTGTGGGCCTGCGATTTATCCCAAGCTGACACTGTGGCCTTTATCGGCGGCTTCCCCGTCAATCCATTGCCCCTCATCATGGGAGTAACCATGCTGTGGCAGGCCCGGTTGACACCTGTATCGCCCGGCGTGGATCCGGTGCAACAAAAAATGATGAAGTACATGCCGCTGATGTTTATCTTCATCCTCTATAACATGCAGGCTGGCTTAACGCTTTACTGGACGGTCCAAAATTTGTTGACCATTTTGCAGATGAAGCTGACAAAGACCTCTGACGACGCGGGTGCGAGTGCTCCTGCTTCGGTAAAAAAAACGCCGACTTCGTCGCCTTCTGCTAAGAAGAAAAAATAGCGCCAATGATTAACTTGCATTAACCATGCCTGCTCAACCTAAAGCCATCCTGGAAGACCTGCTCAAACACTTGGGCTTTGACGCCACAGTGGAGGAAACCGCCGATGACGACGGCCTGATGCTCGACGTCAAGACCGAGGACGCTGGCCGCTTGATTGGCCGACAAGGGCAGACGCTGGCTGACCTCCAATACGTCACAAATCGCTTGCTGCACAAACAGGACAACATGGCTCCCAAGGTGACTGTGGATGTCGGCGGCTATCGTACTCAGGCCCGCGAATCTCTTGCCAACAAAGCCAAGGAGGCTGCCGAAAAGGTTCGTCGATGGGGAGACGTTGTTGAGTTGGAACCTTTGAACGACTTCGACCTCTAGGTGGTTCACAACATCTTGACAGACGCACCGGATATCGTTACTCAAAGCGCCGAAGTTTAAAGCAAAAAAAAAAAAGTGATTCTTCTAAGACCTAAGAATTGAGGCAGAAAATGCCTTTGCCTTTCGGATCTACATATCTTTCCGGCGGTAGGCGGAAACCGTCACTTGGCCCCTCAAATTAGAATAAAGCGGGGTCAAATCCTCCAATTTCATCAGCAGCCAAGGCTGAAATGTTCCTTCCCCGTTTTTGGTGAACACGATGTCGTCGGCAACATAAACCGCCGAATGCACGATGCTTTTTTCCGGATTGCGGAACAAAAGAACATCGCCCAGTTGCATGGACCCCGAAACAGGCACATATGCGTTTGCAAAAGCCGTCTCTACATTCTCCGGCGTCAAAAAAGTGGCATCTGGAGGGTCGTTGAAAAAATTAAGGGATGACCAGTGGCAATTGACTTTAAGGGCGTCCTTTTCGGTCGCGACGCGCGGGTAAGTAAAAACTCGTTTTCGCGCGAAACTGGGCAGCAGATGCACAATGTCCAACCGGCATCCTCCCGGAACCCTGGACAATGACTCCAACAATGGACGCAAATCTTTTGCGCGGCCGCCCACACCCCAGTAAGCCACCAACTCGTCGATGTCTGAATCATTCTCGACACGAATTTTCGCCAAAAAAGTTGAGCGTCGGGAAACCGTTTTCAGGAAGCGCATTTTGGATTGGCTATCGGGCAAGGTGGCCAACACCAGAAATGTGTCATTGAACAAAAGCAAATCTCCCTGCGGATAAAGCATTTTTTTGAACAAGGAAACTGTTTCCTCCGGCAGATTGCTGTAACTGATCTTTTTTTCAAGATTGTCCGGATCAAAACCAAAGGCCGCATAATAGGGGCCGTTTTCCCTGAAATGAGCGAGCACTGAGTAAATTTTGTGCCGCGATTCAGGAGAGAGACTCAGCACCAATTCGTCAGGAGGGTGAACGGAGCATCCGTCTGCGGAAAATTCCCATCCTGCGTCGCGTCCCAACAGAGCAAGCTGTTCCTCGGACAATCCGGCGGATTGAAACAGGGCGATTACTTTTTCACGTGAGTATCCCCGGAAAAACCATTTCACAGGACGGTTATAATTTTCCAAAAGAATGGCGTCATCGGGCAGTTCAATGTTAATCCAGATGCCCTCCACATTGCCCCATGGGCCATTGGCGCATTTAAAGGTGTAATTTGATGCAACCGCCTCCGGACTGCTGTCCGCAGGCAGGCCAGGTTCTGATTTCTCAACTTTTGCAGAGAACTGTGTGCCAGCAACAAAGCCTGTGGCGGCCAAAATCAGCGGCGCGCCCCACCTAAGCCAAGGCCCAGGTTTTCGGGTGATTGTTGTTCCGCAAGGCGGATCGCCTCGAGAGCGGCGGGAGGTGGCGTTCATGCTCAATTCCGAATGGAATCGGTCGAGTTGGTTGTGGGCAAAAATAGACGGACGGCAGCCAAGCACCATCTGCCTCGAATCTTCAATTAATATTTGGGGACGGTCGCGTCAATTTCGTCAGACCATGCCGAGATGCCGCCCCGGACACTTTTGACGTATTTAAATCCCTGTTCCCGAAGAAAATTCAGCGCCTTCATCGAACGGATACCGCTTTTGCAGTGGATATAAATCTGCTGGTTGGGATCCAGTTCCGTGAACCGCTGGGGCAGGGTGCTCAACGGATAAAGGGGCACGCCGTCCACGCGCGCAATTTGCTGCTCATCCGGCTCGCGAACATCAATCACCTTGATATTCTGGCTGCGGTCTTCCAATGCCTTTTTCATTTCCTGCACGCTGACCTCGTCAGGATTGGAAGCAGGGACAGTCGGTTCCGGCTGGATGCCGCAGAATTGCTCGTAGTCAATCAACTCCTTGATAGTGGGATTATCACCGCAAATGGGGCATTTCGGGTCGCGACGGAGTTTCAGCTCGCGAAACTTCATATCCAGCGCGTTAAACAGGAGAAGCCGCCCGGTAAGCGATGTGCCTTTGCCCATGGCCAGCTTTAAAATTTCTGTCGCTTGAATGGTGCCAATGATTCCAGGAAGCACCCCTAAAACGCCGCCTTCCGCGCAACTGGGCACCATGCCCGGCGGCGGCGGTTCCGGGTAGAGGCAGCGATAGCAGGGGCCGCCCAGGTGCGGTGCAAACACGCTGGCCTGCCCTTCGAACCGAAAAATGGAGCCGTAAACATTGGGCTTTTTCAGCAGCACACAGGCATCGTTGGTCAGGTAGCGGGTGGGAAAATTATCCGTGCCGTCCACTACGACGTCATACTGGCCGATGATCTCAAGGGCGTTTTCGCTGGAAATGCGGGTCTTGTGAATAACGACTTCGACGTTTGGATTGATGCTGGCAATAGTTTCCTTGGCAGAATCGGTCTTGGGTCTGCCGACATCCTCCGTGCCATGAATGATCTGGCGTTGGAGATTGGAGAAATCCACCGAATCAAAGTCGAGAATGCCCATTTTGCCAATACCGGCTGCCGCTAGATACATGGCAATGGGAGAGCCCAAACCTCCGGCGCCGATGCACAGGACGCTGGTGGAGCGAATTTTCTTTTGCCCGGCCATGCCCACTTCTGGGAGAATCAGGTGGCGGGAATAGCGGCGAATTTCGTCGTTGTTTAATTGCATACTCAGTTTAGACCGTGGAAAGTAAATGACCATGTCGCTGAAAACAAGCAAGCACCTTTCCGGAGGCGTAAGGTGCCGTTTAATTATCCGAAAGGCATTTCAATGACCGGCTCCAGCGCCTCGAATTTTAACTCCAAAACAACCGCTGCGCTCCTGCGAAAGCTCTCGTCATTGCGACCGTCGCTGGCCATGGTTCTGGGCAGCGGATTTCAGCAGGCTGTGGCCCGCATGGAGGTGGACACGGAAGTTCCATACGGACAAGTGCCGGGGTTTCTTTCCGTCGGGGTGACCGGCCATGCCGGCAAGGTTGTTTTTGGCCGTTTTGGATCGGTGCCCGTGCTTGTTTTTAAAGGGCGATCCCATTTTTACGAGGGGCATGACATGGAACGGATCACGTTCCCGATTCGCGTGCTTTCAGATTTTGGCATCCGAACAGTGTTGCTGACCAATGCCGCGGGTGGAGTGAATAAAAAATTCAAGCCTGGCGACCTTATGGTCCTCAGTGACCACATCAATTTCATTGGCGTGAACCCATTGCGTGGGCCGGCCCTTCCAGGCCTTCCCCGTTTTGTAGATTTGACAAAAATTTACGATGAGGAACTTCAAAAGTTGCTGCTTCAGTCCGCGCGCAAGGCGAAACTGCGAATTCATTCAGGAGTTTATTTGGCAGTGGCTGGCCCGAGCTATGAAACTCCAGCAGAAATTCGGGCCTTTGCCCGGTTAGGAGCCGATGCTGTCGGCATGAGTACCGTGCCTGAGGCGATTGTCGCGCGCCAATGCGGGATGAAGGTGGTCGGCCTTTCCTGCATCACCAATCTGGGCGCTGGTCTCAGCAAGGGGGAACTGTCGCATCATGAAGTGCTGGCTATTGCCGAGCAGAACAAGACGGCCATTGGGGAGTTGTTGAGCCATTTCTGCGAATTATATGCCAAGTGCAAATAGCCGAATTCGCCTGATCCAATCGGCGCTTTCCGCTCGCGAGCAGGCCGTCGCCCCCTACTCGGAGTTCAAGGTGGGGGCAGCCCTGCTGACAGCCCGTGGCAAAATTATCACCGGCGCAAATGTTGAAAGCGCCAGTTACGGGCTGACGTGTTGCGCGGAGCGAGTGGCTCTTTTCAAGGCGCTGACCCAGGGCGACCGGAATTTCACGGCTATTGCGGTGGCCGCGCGTGTCGAGGGCGGTGCGATGCCATGCGGTGCCTGCCGGCAACTGCTCGCGGAGTACGCGCCTAACGCTCTGGTATGGATTGCCGACAGCAATTTGCCGGAACATGCTCAAGAGTTCTCGGTAAAGGAACTTTTGCCTGGCGCGTTCAGGTTTTCAAAAACTTCTGTTTGAGAAGCCGCCGATTGGTGGTAGTTTTGCTTCTCGTTGCTTAGTTCGTCGTTATTCATGAAGTTTGATTCCCTTGCCGTATTTGAACACACGGACTGGCCGGCATTTTTGTTGGACGCCGCCGGTCATATTCGATGGAGCAACGCGTGCGGCGGGCGTCTTTTGGGGCTAAAATCTCCGGATGAAACCATTTCGTTCGTGTCAATATGGTCCAAGGAAAATGAACCTGATCTGGCGTTGTTTTTGCGGTCAGCAAGCCAAAAAAAATCATTTCAAGGTCATTTCAAAATCAAAACGGACGATGGCGAAAAACAGTTTCGGGTGTTAACTGCTGTTTATACTGGCGCGGGAGACGACAATATTCTCATTCAATTGCTGGATTGGGCTTTGCCTGGCAAAAACGAATCCTCCGCGCTCGACGCCAACGTGGCTCACAGGCAAAAGCTGGACTGCGCCTTGAAATTGGCTCGCACCGTTTCGCTGGATTTTAATAACGCGCTCACAAGCATCCTGGGGCACGCCTCACTGCTGTTGAGCAAGGCTGATCCATCGCATCCGTGGCGCGGTTCGCTTGTGGAGATTGAAAAATCAGCGTCCAAGGCCGCTGAAATTGCCAACGACCTGGCCAACTTCAGCCGGCAGGAGAGGGACGGACGAACCCAGCAGGCAGGGAACTTGAACATTCTGCTGCAACGGTGCGTGGATGTCTTTCGCTCGCAGGAAAATGACGCGGTCCAATGGTCACTGCAGCTGGAGCGGAAACTTTTCGCCACAGCGTTCGATGAAGCCAAGCTGCAACAGGCCTTGATGAAGATCCTTGAGAACGCCGTTCAGTCCATTTCAGGCTGCGATGGTAAAGTTACCGTGCAAACCCGAAACCTCGAGATCACAGAGCCGCTTCACGATCGCACTGTTAAATTGGCACCCGGCACTTATATTTGCATCGAGGTGACTGACAACGGATGCGGGATCTGTCCAGAGGATTTGCCCCGCATTTTCGAGCCGTTTTTTACAACAAAAGGTTCAGGCCATCGAGGTTTGGGGCTGGCTTGGGTGTATGGAATTGTCACCAATCACGGTGGCGGCGTTGCCATTTCTAGCCAGAAAGGAACCGGCACCTCAGCCCGCGTTTATTTGCCTGCGAGCAAAAAAACCGTCAAGGGCGGGGGAGCCGTCGAGATGTCCGAGCTCTGCGGCGTGGAGACGGTGCTCATCGTTGACGATGAAGAGTTGTTGCTGAACATGGCTCAAATGGTTTTGTCATCATTTGGTTACAGGGCATTGACCGCTTCCGGTGGTCGCATGGCGCTGGAGATTCTGGGCAAGGAACCTGTGGATTTGGTCATCACCGACCTGGTCATGCCAGGAATGAGCGGGAGGGAACTCATTGACCGCATTCGCAAATCCTCTCCTCAGACACGAATCATCTGTTCCAGCGGCTACGTGCGAACCGTCAGCGACGATGAGGACGAGTTGTATTTACAAAAACCCTTCACGGCCCAAGAGTTGTTGCGGCGGGTAAAGGACGCATTGACGGCTTCCCCGACAGCTTGAGTTGACTTCCCTGAAGTTTTTTGTTTTCAGTGACTTATGCAAATTGAGAGCCTGAAAGTTTTTTGCGACCTAGCCGAGACGGAAAGTTTCACCAAGGCTGCCCAAATCAACAACATCACCCAGTCCGCCGTCAGCCAGCAGATCAGTTCCCTTGAGCGCCAGTTCAAATCCCTTTTGATCGAGCGCAGCAAAAAGAAATTCCGTCTGACGCGTGAAGGTCAGGTTCTCTACGAATACAGCAAACAAATCATCCAGACTTTTGACTCCCTGCACAGCCGTCTACAGGAAATAAAGGACATCATTTCCGGCACCATTCGCGTGGCCACCATTTACAGCATCGGGCTTCACGATTTGCCACCGTATTTGAAAAAATTTCTGAAAAATTTTCCAACGGTGAATGTGCATGTGGAATACCGCCGGGCCAATCAGGTTTATGAAGATGTTTTGGGAAACGTGGTGGATCTCGGGTTGGTGGCCTATCCCACCAAAGACTCCAAAATTGATGTCATTCCACTGCGCAAAGAAACGCTGGTTTTGATTGCCCACCCCAATCACCCATTGGCAAAGCAGAAAAGTGTTCGGCTAAGCCAGTTGGCCGGCCAGAAATTCATTGGTTTCGAGCCGGACATTCCCACCCGCAAGGCCATCGACAAGGTGTTCAAGGACCATGATGTCGAAGTCCAGCATGTCATGGAGTTTGACAACATTGAAACGGTCAAGCGCGCGGTTGAAATTGAGGCGGGCATCTCCATTGTGCCGTTGGGCACCATTTCTCAGGAAGTCTCAAAGCACACGTTGGCGGAGATCAAAATCGAGGACGCCGACTTGTACCGTCCCCTGGCTGCCATTTATAAGAAAAATAAAGTCCTTTCCCCTGCGATGCGCCAGTTTCTGAATATTTTGAAAGGATAATCTCTTGGCCTGTTGCAGTACGGAATGGCTGCACGGCACTTCGCGTTGAATGTGCCGTTGTTAGGATTTTAGATTTTTCGGGTTCAGCCCTTGCAGGTCCTTCGGAACGAATAAGCCATCCTTGCGGATAAGTTCGCCGTCGAACCAGACCTCGCCGCCACCCCATTCGGGGCGCTGAATCAGCACCATGTCCCAGTGAACGGCGGACCGGTTTCCGTTGTCGGCGACCTCATATGCCTGGCCAGGCGTGAAATGCAATGAGCCGGCGATTTTTTCGTCGAACAAAATGTCGCACATGGGACTGAGGATGTAGGGATTGAAGCCGAGCGAAAATTCGCCGACATAGCGGGCTCCCGCATCGGTGTCCAGAATCTCATTGAGCCGCTTGGTGTTATTCGCCGACGCGTTCACGATCTTCCCATTCTTGAACTCCAGCATCACGTTCTCAAACTTGGTTCCAGAATAAATGGTGGGCGTGTTGAATTGAATGATGCCGTTTACGGAATTTTTCACCGGGCATGAAAACACTTCGCCATCGGGAATGTTGCGCAAGCCCTGGCAAAGCACCGCTGGAATGCCTTTTTTGCTGAAACTCAAATCTGTGCCCGGCGCCACCAACCGCACTTTGTCTGCCCTCTGCATCCTTTTTTGCAATGGAATCATGGCTTTGGCCATCTTGCGGTAGTCCATCGTGCAGACATCGAAATAAAAATTCTCAAACGCCTCGGTGCTCATTCCGGCCGACTGCGCCATGCTCGGCGTAGGCCAGCGCAGCACGCACCAACGGGTTTTATTCACCCGGTAGTTGAGGACAGGGCGCAGAGTCTTGGAATACACCGAAAGCAGGTTGCTGGGCACGTCGGATGATTCGTTGGCGTTGGCGCTGCCGCGAATAGCGATGTAGGCCTGCATTTTTTTCATGCGGTACAACTCCACGTCGCGCACGGTGGACGAGTGCTTTTCGTTGGTGCCCATGAGGATTTCACGGTTCACCCTTGTGTGGCGCACCTCAACAAGCGGTGTGGCGCCCCGCTTGCGCACTGCCCGGATGAGTTCAATGGAAAATTCGTCGGGCACATCGATCATGTCCAAAAGGATATGGTCGCCCTTTTTTAGTGCCGTGGAGTATTCAACCAGAAGCGTCGCCAGTTTTGCGTATCGTGGGTCCGTCATAAATTTGACCGTAACGTAATCGCCCCCAGAGCTTTGTCGAGTCCCCGTTGGTGGCTTAAAATTCGTTGCCCTCAAGCACCCCCCTCCTATAATGCCGCGATGCTCGACATAAAGCTGATCCGCGAACAACCCGACCTTGTCCGAACGCGCCTGGCCTCACGGCATGGCGGCGATGAAAAAGCCATCGACACAATTCTTGAACTGGACGAGCAACGTCGAAAACTTCTGGCCGAGGTCGAGCAACTCAAAGCCCAACGCAACCGGGTTTCCAAGGAAATCGGCGCGTTGATGGGCCAAAAAAAACTGGAGGAGGCCGAGGCCCGAAAACAGGAAACCCGCGAGATTGGCGACCGCATCGGCGAACTGGACAAACGCGTTGCCGAAGCCGAGCAGAAACGCGATGACTTGCTGGTGCGCCTGCCCAATCTTCCGCATGAAAGCGTCAAGTTCGGCGCTTCGGCCGAGGACAATGTCGAGGTGCGCGTCTGGGGCGAAAAGCCAGCATTTTCTTTTCAGCCAAAAAATCACATTGAACTTTGCGAATCATTAAAGCTGGTGGACTTCGCGCGTGCGGCGAAAATTTCCGGCAGCGGTTTCTTGCTCTACACCAACTTCGGCGCCCGGCTTGAAAGAGCGTTGATCCAATTCCTGCTCGACCTGCACACCAACCAGCACGGTTACACCGAGGTTTCCCCGCCGTTTTTGGTCACACGCGACTGCATGCTTGGCGTGGGGCAGTTCCCCAAATTTGCCGACCAGTATTACGGCGTTCAGGAGGGATTGGATGCCTCGACTTTAGGCAAATTATACCTGATTCCGACCGCGGAAACCCCCGTTGCCAACATTCACCGCGAAGAGATTCTTTCCGAAAAGCAACTGCCTGTTCGCTATTGCGGATACACGCCTTGTTTCCGGGGCGAGGCGGGCGCGGCGGGCGTTGGCACCCGCGGCATGATCCGGGTGCATCAGTTCGACAAGGTCGAGTTGATCAAAATCGTCAAGCCCGAGGACGGATACAGTGAGTTGGAAGCCATGGTGGCCAACGCCGAAAAGGTGCTTCAACTGCTAGGATTGCATTACCGGGTGCTGCTGCTTTGCACCGGCGACATGGGATTCGCCAGCGCCAAAACGTATGATATTGAGGTCTGGGCGCCTGGCCAAAACCAGTATCTGGAAGTCTCCAGTTGCTCCAACTGCGAGGATTTCCAGGCGCGCCGAATGAACCTGCGCTTCAAGGACGAGTCGGGTGAGAACCGTTTTCCGCACATTCTTAATGGCAGCGGCACAGCGCTGGCGCGACTGTATGTAGCGCTACTGGAAACGTGCCAGCAGGCGGACGGCAGCATCGCGATTCCGCCGGCGTTGCAACCGTATTTCAAGGCCGACAGCATCCGGCCTTAGCGTTACATTTTACTGCTGATGAGATTGTTGCTGGCCAGCAGCGAACTGCACCCCTACTCGAAGACCGGCGGTCTGGCCGACATGGTCGGAGCGCTGGGGAAGTTTTTGGCCAAGGCCGGACATCGTGTCGGCGTGGTCACACCGCTTTATCGCGGCATATTGGAGAAATTTCCACTGGTGCAAAAATGGGATTGGAATCTGGACCTCCCGGTGGCCGACAGGCGGGTGTCCGGGGACGTTTGGGTTCATGAGATTTCTGAATCGCTGACCATCTACTTTGTTCACAAGCCGGAATACTATTTTCGTCCCGGGATTTACGAGGAGCGCCACGTGTCGTATCCGGACAACGCGGAGCGGTTTATATTTCTCTCAAAGGCGGCGGTCAACCTGGCGCGTTATCTTCCGTGGCAACCGGAACTGGTTCATGTTCATGACTGGCAGACAGCATTGGTGCCGCTTTTGATCCGGCACCAAAAGGAGCAGGACGGCTGGAAGAATCCTCCTAAAACCTGTCTCACGATTCACAACCTGGCGTATCAAGGCTTTTTTCCGCGCACGGATTATTCGCTGACCAATCTTCCTCTGGATTATTTTCATCCAGAAGGCGTGGAGTTTTACGGCGGTTTGAATTGTCTCAAAGCAGGGATCGAATTTGCCGACCTGATCACCACTGTCAGTCCGCGTTATGCCCGTGAAATCACCACCGAGCCATTTGGCTGCGCTCTGGATGGCGTGTTGCGGCGACGACAGGACGCGCTTATCGGGATTTTAAACGGCGTCGATTACGAGGAATGGAATACAGTCAACAATCCGTTTTTGCCTCATGCCTATTCCGTCCGAAATCTTTCCGGAAAAGCCCGCAACAAAGCTGCCCTGCAACAGGAAATGGGGCTGCCGGTGAATCCCGACGTGCCGTTGTTTGGCAATATTTCCCGATTGGCCGACCAAAAAGGGGTGGATATCCAACTGGGCGCGCTGGAGGAAATGCTTTCGGCGGACATGCAGTTTGTTTTGCTTGGAAGCGGCGCGCCGGTGTTCGAGCGTGGCTATCGGAAGCTTGCCCAGCGGTATCCCGGCAAAGTGGCCGTCAAAATCGGCTTCGACCAGGGATTATCGCATCGCATTGAGGCGGGTTGCGACTTTTTCCTGATGCCCTCGCGCTTTGAGCCGTGCGGATTGAATCAAATGTACAGCCTGCGGTATGGAACCCTGCCTATTGTGCGGGTCACGGGCGGCTTGGATGATTCGGTGGTGGACATTTCGGAAGATCCGGACAACGCCAACGGCATCAAGTTCCATGAATACTCGGTCCGCGCCTTGGCCAAAAGCATTCGCAAGGCTTTGGTTCTCAATTCTGACAAGGATCTTTTGGCGCATTTTCGCAAAAATGCGATTAAGGCCGATTTTTCCTGGGAACGAAGCGCCGAGGCCTATGAATCGGCTTACCGGCTGTTGATGGAACCCCAGCCTCAGATGGCTTAGAGCCTGTCTGAAAATTGCGTGGGGTCCTGCGGCGAGGAGTTTTGGCTGTGGCCAAGGCGGCGAGGCCGGAGCATCCCCGCAGCGGGCTGTAACGGCCGAGCCAACGCAGGCCACGGGCAAAAGAACCGCCGCCCGGAGGGTTTTCGATGAAAACGTCGTCTGGCCGCGTTGCTCCTCGGTCACAGAGCTCTGCGGCTATGCTCCCTCGTCACGCCTTGCCATCCAACCTTTTCATCGAAAACAGGACGCCCACGGAATTTTCAGACAGGCTCTTAGGAACAAGCAGGGCAGGGGATGTCAGCGGATTTCGCCCCGCGCCAGTTTTTCCTGGAAGTCCTTGTAAGCCAAAGCTATGCCTTCAGGCATGGACAAGCGCGGCTTCCAGCCAAGTGAAAACAGCCGGGAACTGTCCATCAATTTGCGAGGCGTGCCATCGGGCTTGGACGTATCCCAAGCAATGTCGCCCTGAAATCCAACCGCCGACTGCACCAGTTCGGTCAACTCCTTGATGGTGACTTCGATGCCGGACCCGACGTTGATGATGCCCTCCTCGCTATAATTTTCCATAAGGAACAGGCAAGCCGCTCCAAGATCGTCGGCGTGAAGGAATTCCCGCAAGGGACTGCCCGTGCCCCAGCAGGTTACGGTAGGGGAATTGGCTGTTTTGGCTTCGTGGAACTTGCGAATAAGCGCGGGCAGGACGTGCGACGTCTCCAGATTGTAATTGTCGTTGGTGCCGTAAAGGTTGGTGGGCATCGCTGAAATAAAGTCGCAGCCATACTCCTGCCGATAAGCCTGGCACAGCTTGATGCCGGCGATTTTGGCGATCGCATACCACTGATTGGTCGGCTCCAGCGGGCCGGTCAACAGATACTCCTCCTTGAGAGGTTGCGGCGCCATTTTGGGGTAAATGCAGGAACTCCCGAGAAAGAGCAGCTTTTTGACGCCATGCAGGTAGGCGTTGTGAATCAGGTTGTTCTGAATCTGGAGATTTTCCCTTAAAAACTCGACCGGCTGGGTGTTGTTGGCCCAGATGCCCCCGACCTTGGCCGCCGCAACAAACACATACTCAGGCTTTTCCGCCTCAAAAAAGGCGCTGACGGCTTTTTCATCCAGAAGATTCACTTCCGAGCGGGTCTTTCCAATCAGCCGCGTGAACCCCTTGCGGTGCAGTTCGCGCCAGATGGCGCTGCCGGCCAGACCTCGGTGGCCAGCCACATAGATAGGGGAGGAGAGCGGTATCTGCATAAACAAGGGATTACCGGTAAAGAGGTTGCCTTGAAAAAGCAAGGAACAATCCCTGTCCGCTGGCTTGGAACAGGAAAAAATGGCGCACTGAATGGCGAACCACGAGTCATGGTTCACCTGAAATCGCTATTTACGGGTGCCAGCTAGCGGAAAAATGGACGCAAAAAGCGGAAAAAGCCCACGGTTGACGTTTGGCACCGTCTTTGCTTATAACAGAAGTGCGGTTCGCAAAAGGCAATCAGTGAACCCAAACTGTAATTATATAAACCCGCCTTTTGCATCGGTTCACGCCGCAATGAAAGGCAAGTAAACATATGCAAATCAAAACCAGTCGCAAAGCTGGCTTCACGCTCGTGGAAATCATGATCGTGGTGGCCATCATCGGCCTGTTGGCTGCGATCGCCATTCCCAACTTCGTGAAGGCGCGCACCACCGCTCAGACCAACGCTTGCATCGCCAACCTCAAGCAGTTGGATGGCGCCAAGGAGCAGTACGCTCTGGAGGAAAAATTGGCTCCAGACGCTGCGGTGTCCTTGACTGATGTCGCTGGTGGCACCGACAAGCACATCAAAGTCAGCCCCGAATGCCCTGCGGGGGGAACGTATGAATTGACCGATGTGGCTTCCGCGCCCACTTGCACCGTCGGCGACCCTCACGTGCTGCCTGAGCCTTAAGGAACTTGTGTTTTAAGAGGCTTGGAGCACACCTGTGCTCCAAGCCTTTTTTGCTTATGAGTGCCTGCAACTCGGTTCCGCAGGCATGGCGCAGGCAAGGTTTGATCGGGTTTACGATCATTGAGTTGATGATTACCCTGGGGATAATCGCGCTGGTGGCTGTGATTGCGGTCCCTTACTTCGTGGCCTACCGCAAAAGCGCGCAAACCAATGTCTGTGTGTCAAACCTGCGTGTGATAGACTACGCCAAAGAACAGTGGGCCTTGCAGACCAAGGCGTCTCCAACCGCCCCGTGCTCGATGGAGGATATCCGTGACTTTGTCAAAGGCGATCCGCAGTGTCCGGCTTCAAAGGATCCATATAATGTGACAAGCGTGGACACCAGGCCGGAGTGCCCGACAGGATTGCCCGCCCACGTGTTGCCTTGAAAATTGTTTAAGTTGAGACAATACGGATCTTTATATCGCAACGAGCCTGGAACATTCTGGGCTCGTCTTTTTTTGCCTTCTTGAAAATGAATTATGATCTTTGTAACCAATGGTGTCATGGTTCCCTGCCAACAACAGGGGGTTGTAGTTAAATAAAAAACTTAAGATGAATCCAATTCTTGAGTTCAAACACCTGCACGTCGAGTATCCGGCCAAGGAGTTGGGCCAAACCGTCAAAACTGCGGTCAAGGATCTGAACCTAAGCGTTTTTCCGGGGGAAACCTTTGGCTTTTTGGGACCCAACGGCGCCGGCAAAACCAGCACCATGAATGTGCTGCTGGGCTTCGTGCCGCCAACCAAGGGCTCGGCTTATTTATTTGGCGTGGATGTCCGCGAACCCATAGCCCGGCAGCGCATCGGCTATCTGCCCGAGTTGACCTATTACTATAAATTTCTCACGGCCGAGGAGATTCTCCGATTCTACGGAAAAATTTTCCAACTTAAAGGCGCCCAACTGGAAAGCCGGATTGATCAGGTATTAAAACTTGTGGAACTCGACGCCGCCCGCAAGCGGCAGATTCGCACCTATTCCAAGGGCATGCAGCAGCGCGTCGGACTGGCGCAGGCGCTGATCAACGATCCTGACCTGCTGATTCTGGACGAGCCGACCAGCGGTCTGGATCCTATTGGGCGCATGAAAGTGCGGGAAATCATCCAACGCCTGAAAAATGAGGGGAAAACCGTCTTTTTCTCGTCCCACGAGCTGGGCGAGGTGGAAACGGTCTGCAACCGCGTGGCCATTCTTTACCAGGGCGAATTGAAGATCGAGGGCAAGGTGTCCGACCTGGTGAATGAACATGGAATGAACTTGGAACAGGTGTTTCTCAAAATCATCGGCTATCCGACTCTGGCAAGCGTATGAACAATGTCCTGGCCTTATCGAGTGTCGTCATCAAGGAGCTTTGCCGCCGGAAGGACTTTTACGTCCTGTTCGTGCTTACGGCTCTGATCACCTTGATGCTGGGTTCGGTCAACTTTTTCAACGATGACCGTATCGCGCGCTTCATGAAGGAAGCCTGT